>QNDG01000149.1 GCA_003645915.1 Candidatus Zhuqueibacterota bacterium
AGAATGGAGTCTGATCTTATCACAGCAATGATAAGGCAGGGAAAAATTCCTCAGGCAAACGTAAGAATTAAAATTTTTGTATCACAATGGAAAAGCAGGGCTGAGTATAAGAACAATATAGCAAGGTTTTCTCTTGAGAAGGGAAAGGAATATATTAAACAAAAAGAATTTAAGAATGCTCTTACGGAGCTTGAAATTGTGAAAAAAAAATATGGGAAATCTCCTTATACTGCTGAGGCGGATCTTGAAAAAGGAAGAGCTCTGTTAATAACAAATAAGATTGAGGATGCGTTAACCCTTCTTACAAAAATGGTTCAGGATTATAAAAATGATCCGATAATTTATAAAATTTATCTTAATCTTGGAGATTACTATTTTCGGTCAAATCAGTACAATATAGCTTTGGAAGCTTTTTCAAAGGCAGTTAAAGACACTTCGGATGAAAATATTGCACGTCTTTCAATGAAATACCTGATAAGAGTTTATGATATGCTGCGAATGTATGACAGCGGCCTTTATTATACAAGAAAATATATTGAGAAATTTCCGTATGCAGAAGATGTTATTCAGAAAAAAGTTCAGGTTGGTAATTTTTTAATGAAACTGCATGAATATCAACTTGCAATAAAAAAATTCCGGGAAGTTTACAAGTATGCGGATTTTGAGACAAGGGCGGAAATTCAGTACTGGATTGGAAAATCATATGCTGCAATGGGGATTTTCAGGCAGGCAATTTTTGAATTTTTAAAAGTAAAATACATGCTGCCCCGGACAAAATTACCATGGGCGGCAACAGCTCTTTATGAAGCAGGACAGTGCTATTTAAAACTTGATCAACCGGATAAAGCTAAAAAAATATTCCGTAAAATAGTTTTGCAGGAGGGCGCTGCAAGTGATCTGGGCAGAATCGCTCAGAAAAAAATAGATGAGATTGAAAAGAACGGAGATAAACAGATTGATTAACTGGGACCTTGTTGATTTTCTGATAAAAAATGCTCTTGATGAAGACTTAAACGTTAATGGGGATATTACTTCTTCTGCAATAGTCAGCGGTGATAAAACAGGTAAAGCAAAAGCTATATCAAAACAACGGGGAATTATTGCAGGATTGAAGGTGTTTGAAAGGGTTTTCAGACATATTTCGCATGACATAAAAATAGATTTTTATAAGAATGACGGGGACTTTGTGGAAAAAGGAAATCTTCTTTGCGTTGTCAGAGGAAGAGTAGTTGATATCCTGACAGGTGAAAGAACTGCCTTGAATTTTTTGCAAAGACTTTCCGGAATATCCACATTGACAAATAAGTATGTAAAAGCAATAGAAGGAACCGGCACATTAATTCTTGATACCAGAAAAACCATTCCTGCTTACAGAAACCTTGAAAAGTATGCTGTGAAAAAAGGGGGAGGCATGAATCACAGGTTCGGACTTTATGATATGGTTTTAATAAAGGAGAATCATATAAGAAATGCCGGATCAATAAAAGATGCTGTTGAAAAAGTTACAAATTATCTTGAGAATAAAGATCTTTTAAATAAAATTAAAGTTGAAGTCGAAGTAACAAATATAAGTGAGGTGGAAGAAGCGCTTAGTCTGCCTGTTCACAGAATTATGTTAGATAATATGTCTGTAAATGAAATAAAAGAGTGTCTAAAAATCATTGATCACAAAAAGGAAGTTGAAGCTTCCGGAAATATTACTCTCAGTAACATAAGAGAGATTGCAGAAACAGGAGTTGATTTTATTTCAGTTGGAGCAATAACCCATTCTGCACCGAGTTTTGATGTTTCAATGCTTTTTTAGAGTAATTATTGTTTTTACATTAGGATAAAAATTTTGATTAAATAAATTATTTTCGGGAAAATTCAATTAGACAGGGCAGAAAATTATCATAAAATGAAAATATTTATTATATTATCAAAGAATAAAAGAAATATCTTAAATAAATTTGTTATATCTTTTTGTTTTATTAAATTTTATTCTGATTTTTTAACGAAAATTAATATCGGAGGCGAAGTATGTTAGAAATACGATTTCACGGGCGCGGTGGACAGGGAGCAGTAAAGGCG
This sequence comes from Candidatus Zhuqueibacterota bacterium, assembly GCA_003645915.1. Classification (GTDB taxonomy): domain Bacteria; phylum Zhuqueibacterota; class QNDG01; order QNDG01; family QNDG01; genus QNDG01. Next base: position 2,071 of record QNDG01000149.1, read on the forward strand.
TCAGATGTTCTTGCCATTGCAGCTTTTGAAGAAGGTAAAGAGGTTCAGGCTTTCCCTTTTTTCGGAGTTGAAAGACGCGGTGCCCCTGTGACGGCGTTTACACGAATAAGCGATACGGAAATAAGGATTCATTCTTACATTTATGAACCGGATATACTTGTTATTCTGGATCCTAGCCTTATCGGAGCTGTACCATTAACTGACGGACTAAAACCTTCGGGGAAGATTATAATAAACACTTCAAGAAAACCGGAAGAATTTTCTTTTCCGGAAGCTGAAAATCCTCAGGTTTTTACAGCAGATTGCTCTGCTATTGCTGTAAAATATAGGCTTGGCAGCAAAGAATCACCTATTGTAAATACAGCGATTCTTGGAGCAGTTGCCAAAGCAACAGGAATTGTTTCAATAGATTCAATTTGCAAAGCAATAGAAAATAAAATTCCAATTAAAAAAGAAGAAAATGCTCAGGCTGCCAGAGAGACCTATGAGCATGTATTGAGTTAGGAGGCTGGAATGGCAGATAAAAACGATAAAAAGATAAATATCAGCGGTGCATCGGATATGCCGCCAATGGCTGCTTCACTGGGAAGTATGCGCCAGAATAAAACAGCTTCTTGGCGTTCAATTCGTCCTATAATTGACGAAGATAAGTGCAAGAACTGTATGATCTGCTGGAAATTTTGCCCGGAACCGGCAATCTTTCCAACTGCTCCACCTACAATTGATTATGATTTTTGTAAGGGATGTGGAATATGTATCGAGGAATGCCCTTTTGATGCTATCTCGTCCGTAAAAGAAGGAAAGTGAGAGGAGGTAGAATATGAAAAAAGTACTTACTGGTAATGTTGCTGCTGCTTACGGAGCGACTGCTGCTCGGGTTAATGTTGTTGCCGCTTATCCTATAACTCCTCAAACCACTATTGTTGAGATTCTTTCCGAGATAGTTGCAGACGGCGAACTTAAAGCAGATTTTGTTAAAGTTGAATCCGAACATTCGGCTCTTGCAGCATGTATTGGTGCACAGTCTGCAGGGGCGAGAACATTTACAGCAACATCTGCACAGGGTCTGGCTCTTATGCATGAGCTGATTCACTGGTCCGCGAGAGCAAGACTTCCGATTGTATTGACAAATGTTAACAGAGCGATGGCTCCAGGATGGTCAATCTGGGCAGACGCAACAGATTCAATAGCACAGAGAGATACAGGCTGGATGCAGGTTTACTGTGAGAACAATCAGGAAGTTTTTGATACTGTAATTATGTCTTATAAAATAGGTGAGAATGAAAATATCCTTCTCCCGACATTGATTAATTTAGATGCATTTTTCCTGTCTCATACATCTCAGGTTGTCGATATTTACGATTCGGAAAGGATTGATTCTTTTCTGCCTCCGTATAACCCAAAATATAAGTTAGATGTCAATGCACCGAGATCTTTCGGAGCATTAACATCTCCTGAACATTATTACGAATTTTCATATTTGCTTCATAATGCTCATAAAAAGGCAAAGGAAGTAATAAGAGAAGTTGGTAAAGAGTTCGGTAAAAAGTTCGGAAGAGAATACGGTCTTGTTGAAGAGTATAAATGTGAAGATGCTGATGAAATTCTGGTTACATACGGTACAATTGCAGGAACGACAAAGGATGCAGTTGACCGTTTAAGAGAAAAAGGTCGGAAAGTAGGCGCTTTTAAGATAAGATATTTCAGGCCGTTCCCTGATGAGGAAGTAATAGAAGTGTTATCAAAGGCAAAGAAAATCGGCGTAATTGACAGAGCTGTTTCATTCGGACATGAAGGGCCGTTTTTGTCAGAAGTTAAGGCAGCCCTTTATGAATCCGGTAATTACGTTCCTGTTTATGGGTTTGTAGCCGGACTCGGCGGAAGAGATGTATCAATTGCCGATATTGAGAATATCCATGATCACATGATTAATAACGAGCCTGAAAACCTCATTTGGATAGGAGTAAAGAAATGAATTCTGAAAAAAAAGTAAAACTAACAATACCAGAGCATGAAGTGATGTCTCCGGGGCATCTTGCGTGCCAGGGGTGCGGTGCCTCTCTTGCAATGAGATATGCACTGAAGGCTCTTGGAGAAAAAACTATTGTATCAATACCTGCATGCTGCTGGGCAGTAATTGACGGTCCTTTTCCTTATTCTGCTGCAGGAATACCGGTTATGCACTGTGCTTTTGAAACAGCCGCTTCAACTTCATCTGGAATTACTCATGCAATGAGCCAGCTTGGGCAGGATGATGTTACAACTCTGGCCTGGGCAGGTGACGGCGGTACATTTGATATTGGTCTTCAGGCCTTATCAGGTGCAGCTGAGAGAGGCGATAATCTTATTTATATAGTTTATGATAACGAAGCTTACATGAATACCGGAATTCAGAGATCAAGCTCCACACCGCACGGAGCATGGACAACTACAACTCCTGTAAAGCACTACAAAAAAGGACCCAAAAAGAATATTGTTGAGATAATGGTTGCGCATCATATTCCGTATGTTGCAACTGCTAATATTGCGTATCCCGAAGATTTGATTAGAAAGATCAAAAAAGCAAAAGAGATAAAAGGCGCAAAATTTCTGCATCTTTATGCACCCTGTCCCACAGGTTGGAAACATCCGCCTGCTATTACAATAAAGGTTGCAAGACTTGCAACTGAAACCAATGTGTTCCCTCTGTACGAGGTTACTGACGGCGTATATAAAATAAATAAAGTTATTAAAAACGTAAAACCGGTGGAAGAATACCTTAAACTGCAGGGACGTTTCAGGCATTTAAGCAAGGAAGAAATTGATTTTATCCAGCAGGAAGTAAATAAGAACTGGGAGAGACTGGTTAAACTGGAAAAAGCATTTGGCGAAGATTCAGAATAGTTCTTTAAACACGATACTTTGTTAATTATGAGGTAAGTATGAAAGAGATTTTATCTGGAAACGAGGCAATCGCAAGAGGGTGTTACGAGTACGGTGTACGTGTTGCAACAGCATATCCAGGCACCCCAAGTACTGAAATCCTTGAAAATGTAGCCAAATATCCTGAGATCTACAAGGAATGGTGTCCTAATGAAAAAGTAGCAATGGAAGTTGCAATAGGAGCGACTTTTGAAGGAGCAAGATCTCTTGTTGCAATGAAGCATGTAGGACTGAATGTGGCTGCAGATCCGTTTATATCCGTAAGCCTTGTAGGAGCGCCCGGCGGTTTAATTATTGTAAGCGCGGACGATCCGGGAATGCACTCATCTCAGAACGAGCAGGACAACAGAATTTACGCAAGATTTGCCGGATA
>QNDG01000150.1 GCA_003645915.1 Candidatus Zhuqueibacterota bacterium
CAAAGGTTTGATTTCATTTTTGTATTTATGGCCCTCAAAGGTAAAATTACATGTTCCTTTAATAAAAAAAGCAGAAATAGGAGTCTCAACAACACCTGCTCTTCTCGGAGTGGGATACATACTGGGAAGACGGATAGGTGCAATAATGGTAGGCGGAGGACTTTTGTCCTGGGTTGTAATAATTCCTTTTATTGCATGGAAATTCGGTAATACTGAAATATGGCCGGCAACTCTTGAATATTTAAGAACCAAGGGGCTTGATCCTTCGATCACCATGATTGGACAACTTTCGCCAAAGGAGATATGGGAAGGTTATATCAGAATAATCGGCGCAGGAGCAGTTGCAGCAGCAGGAATTATAACTGTTATCAAATCCGTTCCCACAATGATAGATTCCTTAAAAGTAGGCATAAAAGGGCTGCGTTCAACCACACATGTTGACGGTATTGATACAAGACTCAGAACGCAGCAGGATCTGCCTATAAAGTATGTACTTCTCGGTGTCAGCGTGATTGTTCTGATGATTATTTTCCTTCCAGGAATAATAGGGCATAACACAACAATGCTTATGAGGTTTTTCAGTGCTCTTGCAATAGCGGTTTTTGCTTTCTCGTTTGTTACTGTCTCTTCAAGAATTGTGGGAATGATCGGTGTTTCGTCAAATCCTACTTCAGGTATGGCAATTGTCACACTACTTGGTACAGGTTTGATTTTTAAGCTTCTCGGGTGGACTGACCTGACAGGGAAGATAACGGCTCTTACAATCGGAACAATAGTCTGCATTTCCGCATCAATTGCAGGAGATATTTCCCAGGATCTTAAAACAGGATTTATAATAGGCTCAACACCCAAACACCAGCAGCTTGCGGAAATGATAGGAGCTGTAGGAGCCTCGTTTTTTATCTGTCTTTCTGTGTTTTACCTTGGCAAGGCTTACGGATTCGGTACAGAAGAGCTCCCTGCACCTCAGGCAACTTTAATGAAAACAGTGCTTGACGGGGTTCTGGACGGTAATCTGAGATGGGATCTTGTAGGCATAGGGGCATTGTTCTCAATTGTTATTATGCTGTTTAAAATTCCGCCCCTTCCTTTTGCTGTCGGAGTTTACCTTCCTCTTTATACAATGACTCCTGTGTTTATAGGCGGGCTTATAAGACACTATGTTGATAAAAAGTACGGTTCATCAAAGAATAGTCAGGATAAAGCAGAAGAAAAAGCTGAAGAGAGCAGAGACAGCGGAGTGCTTCTCGGTTCGGGATTTATTGCAGGAGAAGGACTTATGGGTGTTGTGATTGCGGTCATTGCAGTAGCAATATCCCGGGCTCCGCATATTTTTGAAATTCAATATCCTGCTCCGTGGATTGGGCAGGTTGTATCAGCATTGATATTTACAGGTCTGGGATGGTATCTGTTTGCAATGGCAGCAAAATCCAGAAGGAAATAGTGCCATATTTGTACTATGCCTGGGCATGTACAATTTTATGTTGCAAAAAAGAAAAATTATAGTAAATTAATAACCCGTTAAACTTTTGCACATAATTGATCAGGGTTATGAAAAAACAGGGGTGCTACTGGAATAAATCTGCCTGCACGGCAAAGGGATTTTCAGTTTGAACATACAATGTTTTGCAGATTATTGTTCGATATATGTTCCGAATGCCTCTGATTATCAGTAAGTATATAAAAAAGCAAGTTTAAACACAGGACTTTAAAATGTCTAAATTACAGTTTACTGCGCCAAAAGGAGTAAAGGATGTTCTTCCGGAAGAACAGCCTTTCTGGCATTTAATTGAAGAGAAGATCCTTAATATTGTAAAAGCATACGGATATAAAAGATTGATACTTCCGATTTTTGAGGACACAGGTCTTTATGCCAGAGGTGTTGGACAAGGTACGGATATAGTTGAGAAAGAGATGTACACTTTTGAAGATAAGGGAGGAAATTCAATTACTCTCAGGCCGGAATTTACAGCAGGAGTTATGAGGGCTTATCTGCAGCACGGAATGGCCAGTCTCCCTAAACCTGTAAAAGTCTGGTCTTTTGGTCCTGTGTTCAGATACGAAAGACCACAGGCAGGACGCTTTCGCCAGCATACGCAGTTTAATGTTGAGGCTTTGGGCGAGCAGGACCCTGCTCTTGATTTTGAAGTAATGTCCATTGCATATCAGTTGTATGATGAACTGGGATTTAAAAACCTGAGTTTTCAGATAAATTCAATCGGATGTCCTGAATGCAGGCCTGCGTATCTTGAAAAGCTAAAAGAGTACTATAACGAGCATACAGATGAAATCTGCGATGACTGTAAAAAAAGGTTGAAAACCAATCCTCTGAGAGTTCTTGACTGTAAAAAAGCCCAGTGCCAGAATGTTATTGAAAATGCACCTCCCATATCCAAACACCTTTGCGGAGAATGTAAAGAACATTTCAGTACATTAAAGTTTTATCTTGACGGAGCAGGCTATAAGTACCAGATAAACCACAGACTCGTGAGAGGTCTTGATTATTATACAAAGACCGTTTTCGAGGTGTGGGCTCAGGGAATAGGGGCTCAGAATGCAGTTTGCGGAGGCGGCAGATATGACGGTCTTTCACAGGCCATTGGTGGCCCTCCTGTTCCGGGAGTGGGTTTTGCTTCAGGAATTGAGCGTATTGTACTTACTCTTCAGGCTCAGCAAGACATTGAGATTAAAGAGCAAAAACCTCTTGTCTATTTTGCAGTGCAGTCCGAAGCTGCAAAACCTTTTGTTGTTCAGATTGTATCAAAGCTGCGAAGAAACCATGTGCCCTGTATAGTGGCCTTCGGATCAAGGAGTCTGAAAGCTCAGATGAGAGAGGCAAACAAAAGAGGAGTAAAGTTTACTGTTGTAACCGGAGAAGAAGAGCTGAACAAGCAGAAGGTTCATGTCAAATATATGGAAGAACAAAAGGAGGTTGAGCTTTCTTTTGAAGAAATAGTGGATTTTTTTGTGAATAAAAATAATGACGACTGATCAGAAAAAAAAGACAACTCAAAATGCAGAGGTCTGGGAAGCTCTGAGAATGGTTTTATGGGCTTTTTTGCTTATTGTTTTAATTGAGATTGTTTTCGGCAGAATCCTGGGCAAAATGAAAATTGTCATAATGGAAATGTTTATTGTTGTTCCTGCTTTTATTCTTGTTCTGGTAAAGAAATATAACATCAGGAAATCGTTCAGACTTAATCCCGTTTCAGTGGGCGTAATTGTGTCTGCATTTATAACAGGTGTGGGATTATCGGTTCTTATAGACGAAGCAGACAGATTGTTACAGATGTTTTTTCCGTACAGCGCGGAAATTTTGAGGAGCCTGACTGAGTTTTTAAAATGCAGATCATTTAATGAGTTCCTCATAGTAGGAATCGGCGTTGCTGTAGTATCTCCCCTGACTGAAGAAGCTTTATTCAGAGGTTTAGTCCAGCAGAAACTGGAATATGCAACTGATGTTACAAGAGGAATTCTGCTGACGTCGCTTGTTTTCGGAATTATTCATTTAAATCCCTGGGCATTTATTCAGATTATCCTGCTTGGAGTGTTTATGGGTATTGTTGCTCAAAAAACAAACAGTATAATTCCATCAGTTATAATTCACAGTATCAATAATTTTCTTGCTTTTATTTTTATTAATGCTAAACCGTCTGATATTGCATGGTATTTATCAGGAAATCATGTATCGCCTCAGGTCCTGGCAGCAGGCGCAGCTTTAACTGTAGCAGGTTTTTTATTATTAAATAAAAACATTTAAAAATTGGGGACAAATCATGAAAAAAAACAAGTATTGCATATCTTTATTTTTAATTCTTTTTTTTGCTGTTGTTTTACCTGCACAGAAAAGCAATAATATTGATCAAATTGTCAAGAAAGCATCGAATCTGCGTGAGAGGGGTATGACAAAGGATGCGGTTAAATTGTTAAGTGATGCTGTAAAGGCGAACCCTGAATCTGACAAACTGTTTTTTGAACTTGGCAAGGCATGGGGACAGGCTGCACAGGAAGCAAGTGAAAAAAGCGATATGATGGCTGCAATGGCGGGAGTTAACAATGGACTTGATGCTCTTGAAAAAGCTGTTCAATTGAACCCTGATAACCTGGAAGCGAGAATTTATTACGGTATTTTTGCGGTTAATGTGCCCGGTTTTTTCGGAAAAGGGCCCAAAGGGATTGAAAATCTTGAATATGCATTAAAAATAATTAAAGATGATCCTGAAACAGAAATTACTGTTCTGCAGTTTCTGGGAAAAGGCTACAGAGACGCAGGCATGTTTGATAAAGCAGTAAAGACATGGGACAGAGCCTTAAAGCTTAACCCTCCTGAGAAAACAGCAGCATATATCCGGGAAAATCTTGATGATGCCAGAAAGCAGCTCAAAGACAGTAAAAAAAGTGATAAAAGCGAAAGCGTAAAAGCAGATAACAATACTGATTTTAAAAGCTTGTGTAAATCAGCAGAGCAAAGTCTGAATAAGGGAGATTTAAAATCAGCGGAAAAGTTTGCACAAACAGCTCTTAAAATTAACAGTAATTCTGCTGATCTTCACCTTCTTCTCGGAAAAATATACCAGTATGATGCTGAAAAAGGATACGACCAAAGAGTGTATGAGGATACAAATACACGATCTGACCTTGCATTCAAATGTGCGAGACATTTTGAAAAAGCATATAATTTAAAGCCTGATGATCCTGAAATTGCACTCTATTTCGCAACATCAGCAGTTATGATGCCCTTTTTTGTCAATAAAATTGACAAGGGTATAAGTGTTCTTGAGCAGCTTAGAAAAAGAGATGACCTTGATAAATCAACCAGAACTCAAGTTCTTTATACCCTGGGTTTTGCATATCGTAAAAAGGGAAATGCAATGTGGATGAAACTTATAAAAGATTTCCCCGATGCAGAAGAAGCAAACCAGGTTTACAAAGAGTTCGGTTTAAGAGAGCAGGTTCATAATATAAGTAAAAAAGCAAAACATAAGGTTGCAATTTCGTTTCACCTGGGCCTGCAGGACGAGCTACCTCCCCAGACTGCTGTGTGGGTTGAAGATGAAAACGGCAAATTTGTAAAAACTGTATATGTGTCCGGTTTTTCCGGATATGCAAAGGAAAAACAGGTGAATCTTCCAATATGGGCCGCAGATTCAAAATTTGAGACCTGCGGTACAACAGGTGCAAGCATTGACTGGGGCAGACATGTGTTTGAGTGGGATCTGACTGACAAAACAGGATCAAAAGTGAAGCCCGGAAAATATATAATAAAAGTAGAATCTTCATGGTGGCCAAGCATGAGATACGGAAGAGCGGAGACCGAAGTAACAGTCGGCAAAAAACCGTACAAATCAACAACAGAAAACAA
>QNDG01000151.1 GCA_003645915.1 Candidatus Zhuqueibacterota bacterium
CTTCTCAGCATATTAAAAAATCTGTTGCAGATGCTTTGATTCAGACCGGAAAATTTAATCCGGAACAAATCGAACCGAAGAAACAGATAGATATTTTTTCAGATCTTGATAGATTGCTTACTGATGAGTAGGAAAGGAGGGGTGTCGTTTGCCAAGCGGTAAAAAACGTAAGCGCAAGAAGATTGCAACCCATAAGCGTAAGAAACGGTTGCGCAAAAACCGTCATAAAAAGAAATAATCTTTAAGGAGCCCGTATTGTGGAATTCTTTAGGGAAGACCACATAGGTTTTGATGATACTGTTTATGCAGTATCGGAATTAACCGGACATATCCGCGAATTGCTTGAAAGTTCTTTTCCCGGGGTTTGGGTGGAGGGAGAAATATCCAATTTCAAACTGCATTCATCCGGGCATATGTATTTTTCTTTAAAAGATTCAGATGCAATGATAGCGTGTGTGTTGTGGAAAGGCAGAAGTTCAGGTTTGATTTTTAAACTTAAAGACGGGCTCCGTGTTAAGATATTTGGAAAAATTACAGTTTTTGAAAAGTATGGGAAATATCAGTTGGATGTTATGCAGGTTGTGCCTGTTGGAGAGGGCAGCCTGCAACAGGCCTTTTTTGAATTAAAACAGAAATTATTTGAAGAAGGCCTTTTTGATGAAGAGGCAAAAAAGGAGATACCAAAGTATCCGGAAACAATAGGTGTTGTAACTTCGCCTACAGGAGCGGCAGTAAGGGATATAATTAATGTGATCAGCAGAAGATATCCCTGTGTTAATATAATTATTGCTCCTGTCCGGGTGCAGGGAGTTGGAGCAGCCAGGGAAATTGCAGATGCAATTGACTCCCTTAATCATCTCGGCTGTATTGATGTGATGATTGTAGGAAGGGGAGGAGGATCTCTTGAGGATCTGTGGGCCTTTAATGAAGAGATCGTTGCACAAGCGGTATATAATTCTGAAGTGCCGGTTGTATCTGCAGTAGGCCATGAGGTGGATTTTACAATTTGCGATTTTACTGCAGATATGCGGGCTCCTACACCCTCTGCTGCTGCAGAGCTTGTTGTTCCTGACAGAGATGCTCTTTTTATGCAGATTCATTCATTTCAGGAGAGTATGTCAGGAATAATTTATCAGAATATTCAGGAAAGTAAAAACAAAATCAAATCCATTTCTTCAAGCTACATATTCCGCAGTATAGAAAACAGAGTAAAACAGACAATTCAGTATGTTGACACATTGGAAGAAAAACTTACTTCTTTGATGATGTGGAATCTGGAAAGGGAAAGGCTGTCTCTTGAAAAGGTAAGTGAGAATTTGGAAGCATTAAACCCTGAAGCTATATTAAAAAGAGGATATTCAATAACAATGTTTAAAAAAGACGGAAGAGTTGTGCATACAGGTACGCAGCTTAAGCAGGGAGACAGAATCAGGACAAAATTTTATAAAGGCAGTGCAGAAAGCACTGTTGATTTTGTTGATAAAGAGGATTAGTTTGTTATGAAAACGGAAAATATGACATTTGAAGAGGCTTTTGCCAGGCTTGAATCAATAGTTGAGATTTTGGGAAGCGGAGAAGTGTCTCTGGAAAAATCTCTTGAACTTTTTGAAGAAGGAATGGAGTTAACCGGATTTTGTTCTGACAAATTAAATAAAGCAGAATTAAAGATTCAAAAACTTGTAAAGGAAAAAGACGAATTACAGGTTGAGGACTTTGAATAAGGGAAAGCAGGGATTTATGGGCGATCATGATCTACTGAAAAAAGTAAACTTCCCGTCAGACATCAAAAAGATGTCTTCGGAAGAACTAAAGCAGCTTGCGGAGGAGCTGCGGGAATTTATTATAGATTCAGTCTCTGAAACAGGAGGACATCTTGCTCCGAGTCTTGGTGTTGTAGAGCTGACTCTTGCTTTGCACAAGGTTTTTAATGCACCGGAGGATAAAATCGTCTGGGATGTGGGGCATCAGGCCTATGTTCATAAGATAATTACAGGGAGAAAAGATAAATTCCATACTTTAAGACAGTACAATGGTATAAGCGGATTCCCCAAAATAACAGAGAGCGAGTACGATACATTTGGTGTAGGGCATTCATCAACTTCCATATCCGCAGCTCTTGGTATGGCAGCAGCGAGAGATCTGCTTCGGGAAAAATATAAAGTAGTTGCTGTAATAGGCGATGGTGCTTTAACAGGCGGTGTTGCTTTTGAAGGTCTTAACAATGCAGGCGGGATGAAAAAGGATATGATTGTCATATTAAATGACAATGAGATGTCAATCTCAAGAAATGTGGGTGCTGTATCAGATTACTTTACAAAGGTAATAACAAATCCGCTGTATAACAGAATAAAAAAGGATGTATGGGATCTTACAGGAAAGATCCCAATGGGCACAAAATTTGTCAGGGAAAGCGTTCAGCGGGTTCAGGACGGTATTAAAACCATGATAACACCCGGAGCATTATTTGAAAGGTTCGGGTTCAGATATTTCGGGCCTGTTGACGGGCATGATATAGCAAGACTTGTAAAGGTCCTTAATGAGATTAAAAGACTTAAAGGTCCTATTCTTTTACATATAAAAACAATAAAAGGCAAGGGATATAAATTTGCAGAGAGAGATGCAACCAAGTTCCACGGATTGGGGTCTTTTAATCCGGAAACAGGTCTTTCCAAAAAGAAAAAAAGGATAACATACACAGAAGTATTCGGGAAAACCCTTACAGAGCTTGCTGAAAAAGATGAAAGAATAATCGGGATTACTGCTGCAATGGCTGACGGAACAGGAATGATACATTTAAAAAACAAATTTAAAAATCGGTTTTTTGATGTGGGAATTGCAGAACAGCATGCAGTTGTTTTTGCAGGGGCAATGGCTCTGCAGGGTATGAAACCTGTAGTGGCAATTTATTCTACTTTTCTGCAGAGAGCATATGATCAGGTTATCCATGATGTTGCGCTTCAAAAACTTCCTGTTGTATTTGCTTTGGACAGAGGGGGTATAGTTGGAGAAGACGGGCCCACTCACCACGGTTCTTTTGATCTTTCGTACCTCAGACTTGTTCCGAATATGGTAATTATGGCGCCCAAAGATGAAAATGAGCTTCGTCACATGCTTTTCACTGCAGTTAATTATAAAAAAGGCCCTGTTGCTATCAGGTATCCGAGAGGGGAAGGTGTGGGAGTCGAATTTGACTCTTCATTAAATGAAATACCAATTGGAACCAGTGAAGTATTAAAGGAAGGTAAGAACGCAGCAATAATCAGCATTGGAGACATGGTACACCCCAGCATGGTTGCAGCGGAAAAACTGAGCAAAAAAGGTTATGATGTTGCTGTTGTAAATGCAAGATTTGTCAAACCTCTTGACAGAGAGGGGCTTATTTCTGTTATCAGAAAAGTCCCTGTTGTAGTAACTGTAGAGAATAATTCAATTATCGGAGGCTTGGGAAGTTCTGTATCGGATATCCTTGCTGAGGAAAAAATTGATGTTAGATTTAAAAAGATAGGCATACCGGATAAATTTGTTGCACACGGGCCTGTAGCAAAATTGCTGGAGGACTTGGCTCTTGATTCTGACGGGATTGTCCGGAGCGTTGAATCTTTTATAAATTCTTAACTTTTCGAGAGAACTGTTTAATGAAATTCGGGATATTTGCAAATACGGAAAAATCAGGATTGCAGGAAACGCTTAATGCCTTGATAGAGTGGGTTAAAAGAAACAATTCCGAGGTGCTGGCTCCTGAAACAATGAAAAGCTTTATTACAAAGAAGCTGACCTTTATCAATCTGTTAAACATCGAAACGATTGTAAAAGAGAGTGATATAATTATTTCTCTTGGCGGAGACGGAACAATGCTGGGAGCTGCAGAAATTATCGGGATTGATGATACTCCGGTTATGGGGATTAATCTCGGGGGGCTGGGATTTCTGACTCAGGCATCTGTTGAAAACATGTTTGACAGACTGGATAAAATAAAAAAGGGGGAATATAAAATTGAAAAAAGGATGATGCTTGAAGCTGATGTAATATATCCTTCGGAAAGGAAGTCGTTTTTTGCGCTGAATGATGTTGTTTTTAACAGGGCAGGCAATCCAAGAATGATGAAAACAGAAGTTTATGTTGACGATACTTACTTTAACACCTATGTCTCTGACGGGCTTATTATCTCAACTCCTACGGGCTCAACTGCTTATTCTCTTTCAGCAGGAGGTCCCATAGTTGTGCCGGGGCTGGAAGCAATTATTTTAAATCCCATATGTCCGCATGCAGTAACAGTCCGGCCGACTATTATACCTTCTGAAAGTGTGATTGATATTACAGTTGCTCAGGATGATCTTGAACCTTTTGTGAGCATTGACGGACAGAGAAATATTTTTTTTACAAATAATTCCAGAGTAACAATTAAGAAGGCAGACAGGCATATTTCCCTTGTCACTTTTGAAGAGTGTGGTTTTTTTAAGATACTCAGAGAAAAACTTCAATGGGGCAGACTGCCTCATAAGTAAAAAATCTGCTTTGCTTAAATAGTTTATTAATTTATTGGGTTGTCATTATAATATGACATAGTTACTGTGTGATAAAATTTTTATTAAACACATTCTTGTCCAAATAGATATTTAAGAAATTAATTTGGGAAAATTAATATTTGTAAATATTTAGTTTAATTATATATTAAGACCCTACGTCATTATAGTTCCTTATATTTTAGGGAAAAGTTTAATTTTGCAGAGATTAAGACATAATACTTTTTCAGAAATCCCGGCCGTGCTATTATATTTAATTTAAGTAGTCTTGGCTGATGAAGTCCTAATTTCCAAATATTCCAAACTGGCGGGCAATAATGTGAAAAGCCACCACCTCTGAAAGTGGCTGTTTACTATTGAATGCTAAAATTTGTTTTAATAAAAAAAAATCTGAATGCATGCTGGTCTCCAAAAAAATCCGGTAGAAGATTAAAAGATGCTAGCCTGAATAATTTATAGAACTGAGTATTAAGCTCAAAATAATCACATTAATTAAACTTAGTTCTAAAGTTGAATTTTATGTAACTTCTTGTAATTAAAGCCATTATCTGCTTTTTACTGAATTTTCGTGAATAATCCAGGCTATAATCTCAAGACAATTTTTTTTGTAAAATCACCGGATAGAATTTTTTTATAAATATAATAACTCCAAACATTAGTTGTTGGGTCTCATCTGGAGCAATAAAAACTTGATTTTAAAACTATACAGGACTATTTTGAAATAAGTAAAAATAAATTTTAAGCAAATTAGATTGTATCTTAATAATACAGTCTACAGTTAGACAACCTTTTTTATTTATTCTTTTATTTTTTATTGCCGGGTTATTTATTGTA
>QNDG01000152.1 GCA_003645915.1 Candidatus Zhuqueibacterota bacterium
ACTTTCAACCGGGTCATCTTCAAATCCGACAATTAATGCGGCAAATATTGAAAACAAAGGAATTGAAGTTGCTTTTAATTACAGAGAAATGGTAAAACCGTTTAAATATGAAATAAACTTTACTGCAATGACAAATACCAATAAGGTCACTCGCCTGGGCCGCCAGGGAACAGAAGTAATTTGGGGCGGAAATGTTTACTGGGCATTTGATGCTACAACACGCAGCAGTGTTGGAATGCCAATTGCGCCGTTTTATCTTTATAAAACAGACGGAATATTCAAAAGCCAGCAGGAAGTAGATGATTATCTTGCAGCAGGCGGTGCATATTTTAATGGTATTACACCAGGCCCGGGAGATGTTAAGTATGTGGACACAAACGGAGACGGTGTAATAAACGGCGATGATAAAGTTTACTTTGGTACTGGACAGCCAGGCGCTACATTTGGCTTAAACATCAATTTCTCCTATAAACGTTTTGATTTTAATATGTTTCTGTATGCTGTAACAGATAAACAGATGATCAACGGCGGAAAATGGTTAACATACTGGACACAGCATAATCCTGGTAATTATCACACAGATCTCCTTGATGCATGGTCAGAAGATAATCCGAATTCTGATATTCCCAGAGTTATACAGGGAGATGCAAGAAACACTCAGGCTTCGGATCTGTGGCTTGAAGATGCAGACTATCTGCGGCTGCGCCATATAGAGGTTGGTTATACTTTCCCTGCTCCTCTGATTTACGGTTATGGTATCCAGTCCATGAGAATATTTATAGCAGGAGAAAATCTGCTTACTTTGACAGGGTATACAGGATATGATCCTTCAATTGATTACGGTGCTCTTTTCAGCCGCGGTGTTGACAGATCACCTTACCCTGTTGCAAGACAGATAGTTACAGGCATACAGATAGGCCTTTAAAATCATAAGGAGAATGAATTATGAGAACCAAGAAATATATTGTTCTGCTTTCTGTTATTCTCCTCGGTATCTTAATGTCCGCTTGTGAGAAAGACTTTCTTACACTGCAGAATCCTAATCAGATGACAGTGGAAAGTTTTTGGCGGAATGCCGGGGATGTGGAAAGTGCTTTAACTGCTACTTATGCACTTCTGCAGCATCAGTGGTGGGATGAATACTGGGCACCCGGAGAAATGTTTATGTCCTTAGAGGTGATGAGTGATCTTACAAATGCAGATATTTTTTATCCCATTAAGGGTCATAAAGAGTATTCTGCCACACCAACAATGTACACGGTTTATTACTTCTGGCAGGAAGACTACAAGATGATTTTTGCGGCAAATCAGGTAATTGAGAACACTCCGAATATTGAGAGTCTGACTGATGACCAGAAGAATACTTATATTGCAGAGGCAAAGTTTTTAAGAGCCTATGCTTATTTTCAACTGTTAAATCTTTACGGTAATATTGTTCTGGTTACAGAAGTACCAAAAACTCCGGAAGATTTTTACAAAGCTCAATCCACTCCGGAAGAAGTTTATGCTCAGATTGAAGAGGATCTCAAGTTTGCAAAAGATCATCTTCCTGCACAGTGGCCTGATTCATGGTTAGGCAGGGCAACAAAAGGTGCGGCAACTGCCTATCTTGGAAAGGTTTATCTTTTCCAGGAAAAATGGGCACAGGCTGAAACAGAGTTCAAAGCTGTGACGAATATGGGTTATGCGCTTGTTGATGATATGTATTCACTTTTTACAGGTAAAAATGAATACAGTTCCGAATCAATCTTTGAAATCAATTTTACTGCTGACAGATCAGGCGGAAGAATTGAATCACAGTCACTTGTACCAAATTATGGTGACTGGCTTGGATTGTGGCCTACAGATCATCTGAAAGGCCTGTTTATGGCAGACACAACAGCAGACGGAAAACCCAGCAAAAGAGTATATGCATCTATTGTTTTTGATGATCCAAACTCAGATGTCTGGTATTTTAATGGTAAAACATTTGAAGAGTACTACGGGCCTGATGAAACCAAGATTTTTTACAAAAAGTATAACTATTACAACTCTGCAGAAGATGCATATGAGTTTTACAGTGTAGGTATAAACTATATTGTTATGAGATATGCTGATGTTCTTCTTATGCTTGCAGAGGCTCTTAATGAGCAGGGTAAAACTGCAGAAGCAGTTCCCTACGTCAATCAGGTAAGAGCAAGAGCAGGTTCAGTACCGATTGATGCAGGTATTTCTCAGAGTGATTTAAGACACCACATAAGGGAGGTAGAGAGGCCTCTTGAACTGTGTAATGAAACAGGCCGGTTTTTTGACCTTGTACGCTGGTATAAGAGTTCAAGCGTACAGGCCGCGCTGCAGGCAAACAATGCACCTTACTGGGATAAATTTGATGATGGTGTAGATGAGATCTGGCCTATTCCAGATGACGAAATTCAGGCGAATCCACAGGTAGTGCAAAACCCGGGCTATTAGTACTCCTTTCTCTCATCCAAATTATACAACGGGGTGTGCTTTTTTTGCGCGCCCCGGATTTTTTACACAAATAATGAAGAGGCGAAAAGTTGCCCGACAAATCAATAGAAATTATTTTCTAGGATTGCATGTTTATTAAAATTAATTTATTTTGTTGGTAAAATAAACCGGGAGATGATTATGAAGAAAAAACTTTTCGTCTGTTTATTTACCTGTATCCTGATTTTACTTGCAGGATGCATAAACAAGGGACCTGTTTACAAGAATAAAAGCGCTTCTGTAGATGACAGAATTGCAGATCTTGTTTCCGGGATGACCCTTGAAGAAAAAATTGACCAGCTCTCGGGGGAGGGTTTTGATACAAGATATAATAAAAGACTTGGTATTCCTCCTTTAAAAATGTCTGACGGACCTGCAGGTGTAAGGTGGGGAACAGCAACAGCTCTTCCTGCGCCAATTGCAATGGCTGCTACGTGGAATAAAAAATTAATCTATAAAACAGGCGCAGTAATAGGACAGGAAATGAGGGCTAAAGCCCGTAATTTTTTTCTGGGTCCGTGTGTAAATATTATGCGGCATCCTCTCGGAGGAAGAAATTTTGAGAGCTTCGGAGAAGATCCTTTTCTTGTATCTGCAATAGCAATTCCTTACATCAAAGGAGTGCAGGATCAGGGTGTTCTTGCATGTGTAAAGCATTTTGTCTGTAATAACCAGGAGTGGGAAAGGTTTAGGGTTGATGTCAGGGTGAACGAAAGAGCTCTTCGTGAAATTTATTTTCCCGCATTTAAAGCAGCGGTTCAGGAGGCGGGTGTAAAAACAATAATGGCTGCTTACAACAAATTCAGAGGCGATTGGTGCAGTGAAAGCAATTATCTGTTGAATACTGTGCTTAAAAAAGAGTGGGGGTTCAAAGGCTTTGCAGTTTCGGACTGGGGAGCGACTCACAGCACTGTAAAAGCGGCTCTTTCAGGGCTTGATCTGGAAATGCCGTGGGGTAGATTTTTCAGTGACAGCCTGCTTCAGGCAGTTAAAACAGGCAGTGTTGCTGAGTCTGTAATTGACGATAAAGTCAAAAGGTTGTTAAGAGTACGTTTTGAATCGGGAATTTTTGACAGAGGTGTTGAGAAAAAATCAGATTTGAGAAAATCCGACTATAAAAAACATGTTTCTGTGGCATTAAAAGCAGCAGAGGAATCTGTTGTACTTTTGCAGAACAGAGAGGACATTCTTCCGCTTGATTTGTCAGAAATTAAAACCCTTGCTGTAATCGGCCCCAATGCAGCATATGCAAGAACAGGTGGAGGAGGAAGCTCTCAGGTCGTCCCGCCCCACAGTGTGTCAATCCTCCGGGGAATAAAAGAACTTGCAGGAGAAAAAGTAAAAATACTCTACTGCCCGGGGATAGCGGAAAATGGAGATATTCTTCCTCTGGATGAGAAATATATTGTAAAGCAGAATTCAGAAAATAGCAAGGCATGGTATGCAGAATATTTTAATAATATGGATCTGGAAGGTAAACCGGTATTAACCAGATATGACAAAACAATTAATTTTATCTGGGGTTATGATGCTCCTCATCCTGCACTTCACAGACCTGATGACAGAAACATATTTTCCGTCAGATGGAAGGCAAAATTATTAATCCCTGCAGACGGAGAGTATGAGTTTAGTGTTATTAAGAACGGCAGAGTACGACTTTTTGTCAATAATAAAAAAGTTATTGACAGCTGGGAAAAGATGAATTCCGGTATTGTTTCAGGGAAAGTTATATTAAAGAAAAATGAAATAGTATCAATAAGAGTAGAGTATGCTTTTAAGGGAGGTATTTCACAGATAACAATGGGCTGGAAAGTGCCGGGTCTTGATCCTATTAATGAGGCGGTTAATATTGCCAGAGATGCAGATGCTGTTGTAGTGTGTACAGGTCTTTCAAACAGGTTTGAAAGTGAGAGTTTTGACAGAAAGACAATGGATCTTCCAAACCAGACAAAACTCTTAAGAGCGCTATCAAAAGTAAATCATAATATTGTAGTTGTGAACCAGACAGGCAGTCCGGTAACAATGAGGGGCTGGAAGATAATGGCTGCAGCAATTGTTCAGGCATGGTATCCGGGACAGGAAGGAGGAACAGCAGTTGCCAATATGCTTTTTGGAAAGGTCAATCCTTCGGGAAAACTGCCGTGCTCTTTTATCAAGTCTGAAAAAGATTCACCTGCATTCTCAGGTTATAAAGATCCGGGCCTTACATCTGAATACGGAGAAGGGATATTTGTGGGATACAGGTATCTTGATAAAAAGAAGATTGAACCTCTTTTCCCGTTCGGCCACGGATTAAGTTATGCAACTTTTAAGTATAGTGATTTACGTGTTCGTAAACTGGATAATAACTCTTTCAGGGTTCTGTTAAAAATCAAAAATACAGGCACAAGAGAGGGTGCGGAAGTTGTTCAGATTTATATAAAAGATGTAAAAGCAAGTGTGAAGCGTCCGGAAAAAGAGTTAAAAGGATTTGTTAAGGTTAATCTGAATCCTGGCGAAGGGAAAGAGGTTTTCGTTGATCTGGATAGAAAAAGTTTCAGCTTTTTCAGTGAGAAGGAAAAAACATGGGTTGTTGAACCGGGAGAATTCATCATACTTGCAGGAAGTTCGTCAAAGGATATCAGACTTTCATCTGTCATTAAACTGTAATATAAGGATTTTTGATGTTTAATAAAGCGATTGTCCGTAAAGTAGGACCTGAAATTAAAAACGGTTTAACAACACAGAGTTCAGGTCCTCCGCAATGGAAGAAGGCTTTAATGCAGCATGATAATTACTGTAATACTCTGAGATCTCTCGGACTGGAACTTTTTGTTCTTGATTCTGATCCAAAACTTGCGGATGGAGTTTTTGTTGAGG
>QNDG01000153.1 GCA_003645915.1 Candidatus Zhuqueibacterota bacterium
TTACAATATTATAACCTATATTTGTATTCATGTCAATCTCACCTTCAACATCCATGACAGGCAGAACCCATATAATGTTAAATCCCAGGTCTCTTATATAATCCAGCTTTTGCGCTGCGGCTGATATTGTGCCTTCTGAAGTAAAGGACTTAAAAAAGAGAGAATATACTCTGGCATTCCTGACCCATTGAGGGACAGTAGCATAATCAGGAAAAGTAATACTTGAATCCTGATTCACAGTAAAAAAATTTATAGCAGAACCTGAATCACCCTTTTCATTGTAAATTGTCAACTTGAAAGAATAATCGCCTGGTAGAGAAGGCCTTTTAATCTGTACAGTACTTGTGGTACACGACTCCACCTTTTCCAATAAACAGGGATTTGTATCCTGATTCTTCCACAAGTACGACAGTTTCTCTTCTGTATGAGATTCGCATATACCTGTCACTAAGATATCTTCGCCCTGCATATGGAATTCTATTTTTACCGCAGGATTTTCAGACACAGGATAAACCAAATTCAAAGTATCTGAATAAAATATACTGCCGGATGTATCTTCCACAATAATCTGATATTGATTTCTGCCGTGATACAGAGTAACAGGATATTCATATAATCCGGAAGAATTGGGAGTAAAAGTTATAGGATACCTGCCGATCTGACTAAATGTGATTTTTCTTACAGCCTCTACTGGAATTTCAATCTTCCATCTGACATTGTAAGCCCCTGCAAGAAGACTGTCTATATCCGGAGTTACAAAATACACACCTCCGGCTTTAACTGAAAATTCCGTTGAATCAGTAAATGAAAGTCCGTTTAAGGTTTTAACCTCAATTTTGACAGAATGAATTCCGTCATTAAGATATGGTAGTCTTGAATGAACAATAGACAACTCAGGGATAAAAACATCATTAACATTTCTGTAAAATACATTATCAATGAAGATTTCCGACTGGTTAGTAAGAATGGAATCTGTCGCCTCAATGCACAGACTTGCACTGAAAACCGGCCGGGAAACATTAATAATTGAACCGTTCCCGGGTGCAATCTCAAAAACAAAACCTTTTTTTATATGGAGTACTGAGTTATTGTAATTGGAAGGATCCTTTTCAGGATTAAGTGGGTCAGTAATCCATGCATAATCTGTTCCCGAATCATTGTAGTGTTCGTAAAACTTATATTCGTAAGTACTTCCCTCTGTAAGATATTGTTTCTTGACATAGAGGCATAGCGAATCTATAAAAGTCATCTGGGATAGAGATCCCGGATAAATCCGTCCGTTTGAATTAGGCCCCCAGTTATTAAAAGTACCCGGAACGAATGCTCTTACAACATTTTCCCCCGAAGGATAATGGCAAAATGTAACTGATACACTATTTTGCGAAAAAACATCTACGCTCAGAATCAAAAGGAACAAGTAAACTGGGAGTGCTGATTTTTTTACTGCTCTTATCAAAACTATTTTTACCCGTTTGAATTTCCGTTCGTTTGCCTTTTTAAAACAGGGGAGAGAATTTCATCCCTCCCCTGTTATCTGTTCGGACTTAATTTTAAATAATTATATCTTAATATTAAATCCTCATTACTTCATCAATACCATCTTGCGTGACATCTTGAAACTGCCAGCCTCAATACGGTAGATATACATACCTGAGCTTACACTTCTTCCTGCATCGTCTTTTCCGTTCCAGCGAACTGTATATGCTCCTGCTTTCTGGTTTACATTAACCAGAGTAGCTATCTTTCGTCCGAGCATGTCATAAACAGCAAGATTAACCTTCTCAGTAGCTCCCAAGGTATATCTTATTGTTGTTTCAGGATTGAACGGATTAGGATAGTTATTCTGCAGAGAGAAAACATACGGTACAATGCCTTCTTCTTCAACGCCTGTTGCAGGTCCCTGATTGTCATAATCCCATGCACTGTAGAATGCCGGATTAATGCTTCCGAACTGTGAGGCAATGGTATATGTATTCTGCGTATCATCAATATTCTCAATATGGTTATTACCGTAACCACCCTTACCGCCTTCATTATCACCGCCGCCGATTCCAAACTTAAATTCCTGGCCTATTACATTATTTGTACTGTCTTTATAGAACTGAATCTGGAGAGTAAAAATACTGTCTCCTGCAACAGCATCACCATGTGTACCGTCATCATACATCTTATGGGCCTCGTCTTCCATAAGACCCGGACCCCATGTTCCCCAGCCGCCTGTTGCCGGGCCATTAATTGCAACTCCGAGAATCATGACAGAATCAGGATCAGATATATCAAGACTGCCCTGAATATCATCCAGAGTTGAACCGGCTTTGAGCTGATAAATTGCAGGCCGTACATCGCAGGTAAATGTAACAAGTACATCCTGGCTTAGGGTCTGAGTGTTTCTGAAAAGCGGCATTCTGTGCAAATCTGTCTGACTATTGGAAATATCCTGCACAGTCAATGAATTTGAACTTACGTCTACAACTCTTCTTTCCGCCTCACCCGTTGTCTGGCCTTCATAATAGAAGTTGTAGAAAATCTCTCTGTATTCAACGCCATTCTTAATCAGATAATACTGATAATCCAATTTAGCTCCTACAGTAGTTATTATTGTATCTGTTACAGCGTAGATGTTTGTAAATCCCTGACGAACCATCTGTTTAACACTCACAGCTGATGCAGTTCCAAAATAACCGGATCTCACTTCAATTGTGTCACCGTAAGCAAATCCGCGGTTTGTAATTGCCTTGCTCATGTCAGCCTGGAAATTTACAATAACAGTATCCTGATGATTTACTACAATAGGTTTACGATTATCAAACCAGAACCAATGAACAGTTGTGTCATTTGCACTGATAGCTACAACATCTTCACGATTTGAGTTATAGATCATATTACCCCAGTCCTCACTCAAATCCGCACCTGCATTGTGAACAACCACTTTAAACTGAAGATTATTGCCGATATACTTATTGGGCACATGAACAGCACCTGAATAGAAGTATCCGCCTGAATATCTCTGGCTGCCTCCGTTTACATGATCTGTTTCTCTGGTTAAGGCATATGTCGTACCCCAGGAGAGTTCACCTGTCTGTCCCCAGTCATCCTGATTTGAACCTCTGATTCCTATTATCTGAGTATTTGGATTAAAATCATCCCATCCCTGCATATTAACACGTACATACACAACAACAGTAGAATCATTAGTATCATAGGGTGCTCCATATTGATCAACACCCAGCTTCCATCCGTTAACAAACTGAAGAGCTAAACTGATGTCAGCATCACCAAGTTCTAAATAACGGTTCCCTCCTGCAATATCTCCTTCCCATCCTTGATGCTCCCATCCTGCACCTGCATAAACAGTATCATGCTCTGCATTAGTGTAAAACTTATATTCAATTGTTGTATTTGCAGGAAAGGCATACGTACCCTGCCAATAATCTCCTCCGATATTATGAAGGAAAATAGGTGAATCTCCTCCCCACGTCAAATCTCCACCATCACCTCTAATCTGCACAACAGAATTCGGTCCTAATGTGTCAGGTACGGCTGCTGTATTTACAAGAAAAGTAACATTAACAGTCTGTGCATTTAGAGCGACAACTCCAAGCAGTAAAATCAAAACTGCCAAAAAATTAGACCTTTTCATTTCTTACCTCCTAAATTAACAAATTCCCCTGTTTTCATAGTAACCACGTATTAAATTAAATTTCTCACCTCCCTCCTGATTTTAAAATTTCAAAATTTTACAGATGCTGAAATCATTTTAACATTATCAAAAACCCCAAAATCCATGTAAGTATAATCAACACACCAGGTGTATCCGCTGCTCATCGGTACATTTACTCCAATACCTGCTGTAAGGCCTTCTTCAGCACTTTCCAGAAACAGAGATTTATACCCGCCTCGCACAAAAAACATATTACTGAATGAAAACTCTCCGCCGAGATTAACACTACCGGAATTATTGCTAGGACGGAATGCATCTGCTGCCAAAGTAAGCTTGCTTCTGCCGACCTTAATTACATCCATTGATACTCCCACACGGAAAAATAAGGGGAGTGGCCATGAATTAGTTTTTAAATTGCCTACTATTGTCTCGTTATCACCCAGATGCTCAGGATCAATATCAATTCTTTTAAGAAGATCCTTGCCTTCCATTCTCATGTCATTACCGAAATTGGAAATACTCATACCTATTCTCATACCATTAAAATCAGTAATAAAAAGCAACCCTACATCAATTGCAAATGCAGATGCTGACTCATTCCAGAGTCTTTGCTGTATGTATTTTGCACTTCCTCCGATTGAGAACCTGTCTGTCAACATACGGCTGTATGAAAGAGAAATAGCAAGATCTCCTGCAGTCCACAACTCGCCTGTACCTTCCGGCTGATAAACATTTGTTACTTCTTCTTCACCGTAATCCAATTGTGTGATACTTAACCCAATGGCATTTGAGCTGTTCAGCATAAGAACCAGGCCTATCCAGTTAAGATTTGTATCTACAATCCAATTTGTATGTGAAAAAACAAACTGCGATTTCCCCATCCGGACAATACTACCGGGATTATAGTAAAGTGCCGAAGCATCACCATCCATTGCTGTAAAAGCTCCTCCCATTGCAACAGCACGAGGTCCAATGCTAATACCAAGAAATGCTGCTGATGAAGTTCCTACTTTTGACTGCGCAGCAGCATCTCTTGCAGCAAGGCCTCCGGCCAGAATCACAAGCAATAAAGTCAATTTTTTTATCTTATTTTGCATGGATATCTCCGGGTTATCTAACCAATTATTTAATTATCCCTATTTTTCCGCGCTTAACACCAACAGGTGATTCAACCACGTAAAAATAAATACCTGCAGCAACATCCAAATTCTCTTTGGTTTTAAGATTCCAGGATAGAGTACCATTAAATATAGATCCGTCCTGCTCAAGAGTGATCACATGTTCACCCATTGCAGTAAATATATGCACCTTTGAATTCAAAGGAAGATGGATAAAATCTATCTTTCTCTCACCGCGTCCGCTTGTTATTGCAGGCGGTAAAGGCAGTTCATGTGCAGTTGCCGCAACATAAGGATTGGGTACTACTTTTATTTTATCCATTTGGCTTGATGCTACTGAAATGTCCACATCTGGTGTTTGTGTGTAAAACTCAAAAACGTCTCCTGCTCTGAACGGCTTTTTCAATTTAATAGTCAATGTATCGCCTGTACCAAAAGAGTATGTTGTATCTGTAAGACTTGTAAAGAATACATCCCATGTAAAGAAGTTCTTTTCCGGGCTGTATCCTTCTACAAATATCAGCTTATCATATGGAGAA
>QNDG01000154.1 GCA_003645915.1 Candidatus Zhuqueibacterota bacterium
AAGAATCGGGATAATAATCAGAATCGGGACAGCATCTTTATCACAACTATTCCCTGCTCAAACCCTGTTTACCTCTTTCTTCATGCAAAAATTCTCTTTTTTTCAATTTTTTTTGAAACAATAACCAAACCTCTCCGTAAAAAATTTATTAAACCGATTTTATTTTCAATCCTGCCTGATACTTGAAAATATTTTAAGGAGGGGAAATGGGAGAGAATAACAGCCGGGAGAGTAAATTTTCCAGGCGGTCCTTTTTAAAAATATCCGGCGCAGCAAGTGCAACTCTTGGTATGACAGGCCTCGGTTTTTTCGGCCTTCAGGCAGGAAAATCCGCATCGTCATACACAGGCAGAGAAAGCTTTCAGGGAGCTGCTCAATCATTCAATAGAAAAAAGTTCATTATAGATAAATCTCCACACGTAAAAGTAGGTCAGACTTCCAGAATTGACGCACGTACAGAAATGATTTTTGCAAGAATTCCCAGATTGATGCGCCAGTGGAAAAAGGGCATAGAGATAGATGATCTTGATCCCCTGCTCAAATCATTTTACAAGTCTCACCCGGATCAGTTTGAACTTGACTCTGATCTTATAAACAGGGTTTTTCCTGAGTTCAGAAAGGCAAACAAAGAATACGGTGAAAAATATCTGCTTGCACAAGCGTGGTCAAATGCAATGAGCGCTGTCTGGCCAGAAGGAATAAACCAGCCTCCGGAAATTTCCGATTTTCCCAGAGGAGAAAGATACGGAGAGCCTTCAAAACCCTATAAACTGAAAAGTCCGGGAAAAACATCCAAATTAATCAAGCAGATGGCATACCAGTTCGGCTCAATTCTTGTTGGTATAACAGAGTTAAATCCGGACTGGGTTTATGAACATCCCTTAAAAAGAAGAGGATTTGATTCTGATAAGCCGTTTAAGGTTCCTGATCACTGGAAATATGCAATTGTAGTGGGAACCCCTATGTCCTGGGATCCGTTTTATGCAAATCCTACTTACGGAACTTCGGAAGATGCTTACTCCCGCTCAAGAATAATAGCATACCGCATGGCTGCTTTTATCAAACAGCTGGGATACGCCGCAAGACCTCACACTCCGGGAACTGATTACGATCTTATGGTTGTACCAATTGCAATTGATGCGGGACTGGGAGAGCAAGGCAGACACAGTGTGCTTATAACTCCTGAACTTGGAAGCAATTTCAGACCCGCTGTAATTACAACAAACATACCCATGAAACCTGACAAACCAATAAAGTTTGGAGTGGAAGAATTCTGTAAAACATGTAAAATATGTGCAGAAAACTGCCCCAGCGGTGCAATTACTCACGGTGATAAACAGGTTGTCCGAGGATACAAAAGATATCAGGTAAATATTTCAAAATGCCATAATTTCTGGTATTCAAACCTGGGAAATATAGGATGCAGATTGTGTGTTGCCTCCTGTCCCTACAGCAGAAAATCCAACTGGCTGCACAGAACAGCTCTTAAAGTAACATCCAATGATCCGACCGGTGTTTCACACAAGGTTCTTACAGCTATGCAGAAAAGTTTTTATCCTTCTCCTGATGCAGGAGATTATTACATCCCCTCCATGGGAGGTAAAAATGCTTCTTACAGAGAGCCCCCCTGGTGGCTTAAAACAGAAGATTTTATTGATATGCAGGGAGGATAGAATTGAATTTTTTTTCAAGCGGTGTTTTCTGGTTTATTGAAGGAATTTTTGCAGTTATTATAACACTAAGTTTCAATCAGTGGGCAAAAGACCATAACACCAAAATGTACTGGTGGAAATGGGCAGTGTTTTATCTTGTAATTATATCGTTCGGTTTTACCATTGCATTTGTTACAACATCTATCGGAGAAAATGAAAAAACCGCTGCTTTAAGAGGAGGGCTGGTTTTTGGTCTTATAAGCTTTGTTTTAGCAGGGTTTTTTTACAGGCTTCTGCTTGTAAATAAACCGTAACGTTCTTTTACAAAAAAGTGATGTTCTGAATTAAGGTTATTGGTTTAAACAGATCCAGGTTCAGATACTAAAGAAATTTAAAGGGCAGCACACCTTCTTTTCTTTTCAGGGTTAACCTTCGCGCTTTATCCTTAATCCCTTTTTCTCTCCCTGAATCCATGCAGTTCTGTGGTGTTGTTGTTAATTGGTGCCTTTGTTGCATTTGTCTTTGTCTTTTCCTTTTTTGTTTTTCAAATGCCGTTGCCAATACAGCACATCCCATTGCTGCCCTTTAAATCAAATCTTTAATTTTCTGTTATATTATATTTAAAATAACACCTCTGTATATGAACCGTTTTATCATAACAGAAAAATATTTTTACCATATATTTTAAGGAGACATAAACATGAAAAAAAATGTTGTTATTACAATAGTTTGTATCATATTTTCAGCTGTTGCTCTTTTTGGCGCAAAGAACCAAAAACAGCAGACTTTCAACAAATCTGACTTCAGCGGACTTCAGTTCAGAAGCATCGGGCCGGCATTTGCATCAGGAAGAATAAGCGACATTGCAGTTAATCCTGACAATCCTTCTGAATACTATGTTGCAGTTGCATCTGGCAATGTCTGGAAAACTACCAACCACGGAACAACATGGAAACCTGTTTTTGAAAGATACGGTGCTTATTCAATAGGATGTATTGTAATGGATCCTACAAATCACAATGTTTTGTGGGTCGGTACAGGAGAAAACAACAGCCAGAGAGCGCTCGGATACGGTGACGGAGTTTATAAAAGCGTTAACGGTGGAAAATCCTGGAAAAACATGGGATTGAAAAACTCCAGACAGATCGGTAAAATTCTGATTAATCCTCAGAATCCGGATATTGTTTATGTCGCAGCAGAGGGATCTGTCTGGGGACCCGGAGGCGACAGAGGTCTGTACAAAACCACAGACGGAGGAAAAACATGGTCTGCTGTTCTCACAATAAGCGAGAATACAGGTGTGTCTGATATGGTTATGGATCCAAGGGACCCTGATGTTATAATTGCAGCTTCTCATCAAAGAAGAAGGCATGTATTTACAAAAATTGACGGAGGACCGGAAACTGCCATTTATAAAACCACAGACGGGGGAAAAACATGGAGAAAAATTAAAACAGGTCTGCCTTCATGTGACAAAGGAGCAATAGGTCTTGCAATTTCTCCTGTTAATCCGGATTATGTTTACGCAATTATTGAAGCTGCAGACAACAAAGGCGGCTTTTTCAGATCTGTTGACAGAGGAGAAACATGGGCAAAAATGAGTTCACAGGTCTCTACAAGTCCCCAGTATTATAATGAAATATTCTGCGATCCTGTTGATGTTAACACTGTTTACTCCATGGATACAATCGGCAAAGTCACAAAAGACGGAGGCAAAACTTTTAAGCCCATAGGTAACAACAGCAGGCATGTTGATGATCACGCAATATGGGTTAATCCTGAAGATACAAATAATCTTATCATAGGCTGTGACGGTGGTGTATATGAAACTTTTGATTCAGGAAAAACCTGGGTACACGTTCAGAATCTTCCAATAATTCAGTTTTACAGAGTGGCAGTTGACAACACCCTGCCCTTTTACTATGTTTACGGCGGAACTCAGGACAACAATTCCATGGGCGGTCCTTCAAGAACAATCTGTTCCTCAGGTATTTTCAACTCCGACTGGTATGTTACGTGCGGCGGAGATGGATTCTGGCAGGCCATTGATCCTGAAAATCCTGACATTGCATATTCCGAATCCCAGTACGGCGGAATGGTAAGATATGACAGGAAAACAGGAGAAGCAATTGATATTCAGCCTCAGCCCGGGCAGGGAGAATATTCTTACAGGTGGAACTGGAACACTCCTCTTGTTGTAAGCCTTCATAAAACAGGACGTATTTATTGTGCTGCAAACAAGGTTTTTAAAAGTGATAACAGAGGAAACACCTGGGAAGTAATAAGCCCTGATCTTACACGGCAGATTGACAGAAACAAACTTCCTGTAATGGGTCAGGTATGGAGCGTTGATGCTGTGGCAAAAAATGCTTCTACTTCTCTTTATGGTACGATTGTGGCATTCGCGGAATCTCCGATGGATGAAAATCTTCTGTTTGCGGGAACAGACGACGGATTAATTCAGGTTACTGATGACTGCGGCAAAACATGGCACAAAACTGCAAAGTTTCCCGGTATCCCGGAATTTACATATGTGAGCGATATATGCGCATCAAACTTTAACGCAAACACTGTTTACGTTTCTTTTGACAACAGAAAAAGAGATGATTTTAAACCCTACATTCTTATAAGTACTGACAGAGGAAAAACATGGAAATCCATTGCATCCAATCTGCCGGAAAACGGAACTGTGCACACAATTGCTCAGGATCATGTTGATCCGAATCTGCTATTTGTCGGAACTGAATTCGGATTCTTTTTTACAAAAGACAACGGTAAAAACTGGATACAATTAAAATCAGGTCTGCCTGTAATTTCCGTAAGAGATATTGCAATTCAGAAAAGAGAAAATGATATTGTTCTTGCAACTTTTGGCAGAGGATTTTATGTACTTGACGATTACACCCCTCTTCGCTGGTTCACAAAAGAGATAAAACAAAAGGACTGTTATATTTTCCCTGTTAAAGATGCTCTTTTATACGCACAGTCCAGAGGCAAGTATGGCCAGGGATCAAACTTATACTCGGCAAAAAATCCTCCTTTTGGTGCAACTTTTACATTTTACCTTAAAAAAGCGCCAAAAACATTAAAACAGATGCGCAGAGAAAAAGAGAAAAAACTTTTTAAAGATAAAAAGCCCATACCGTATCCCACATGGGAAGAGCTCCGCGCAGAAGAAAATGAAGAGCCGCCTTATCTTAAATTTGTAATAACAGATAACAGTGGTAAAATT
This sequence comes from Candidatus Zhuqueibacterota bacterium, assembly GCA_003645915.1. Classification (GTDB taxonomy): domain Bacteria; phylum Zhuqueibacterota; class QNDG01; order QNDG01; family QNDG01; genus QNDG01. Next base: position 4,885 of record QNDG01000154.1, read on the forward strand.
ATAAGAACCTTAATCACAAAACCGGGTAAAGGAATAAAGCGCTTTACATGGGATCTCAGAACCGAATCTCCCCAGCCTGTACGCCTTAGCAAAAACAAGTATGACCCCTTTGCCAGGTCAAGGGGCGGACATCTTGTTCCTCCGGGTAAATATCTTGTTTCAATAAAGCTGGTCGTAAGAGGTAAAACCACAGATATTGCAGGGCCTGTTGAATTTAATGTTGTTCCGCTTGACAATGCCGCTTTGCCTGTTAAAGACAGAAACCAAATTGCAGAATTTCAGAGCAGGGCCGCAGATCTTTACAAAATTGTTCAGGGATCAATACGCGCTGCACAGGATCTTGAAAAGCGTATTGCAAACATAAGACAGGCGCTTCTCCACACACCCGGTGCAGATCCAGCATTAGAGGATCAGGCAAGGGCTCTTGATAAT
>QNDG01000155.1 GCA_003645915.1 Candidatus Zhuqueibacterota bacterium
TGCAAAAGGCATAAACTCTGTTCTTTTTAATTTATGATTAAGCCAGTCATTCACTGTAGGATCCGTAGCCTGATACAGAATTGATCTGTTTCCTAAGGCTCTTGGGCCGTACTCCATTCTTCCGTTAAATCTTGCCACTACTTTACCTTGTGCAAGCAGCTCTCCGATTTTTTCTTCGATGTTGTCATAGAACTTGTATGGATTTTTTGATTTCTTAAGGCTCTCTTCAATTTCTTTTTGCGTATATTCAGGGCCCAGATATACATCTTTTATTTTTCTTTTTTCTATCTCTATGCCCTGTTCCGGATTTTCGTTGTAAAATGACCACAATGCGGCTCCTGCGCTCAAGCCTCCGTCTCCCATTGACGGGAAAATGAATACCGAAGAAACACCGTCTAATTCAGCCACTCTCTGGTTTACTTTCACATTTGCAAACACTCCTCCGGCCATTCTTACATCAATATGGTCATTATCTTTTAGTTCAAGATTCACATAATGCTCAACAAATCTTGCCACATACTTTTCAGTAATATCCTGCACTCCTGCTGCAATGTCCTCTCTTGTAAAATCTTTTAACAAACCATCCATTGCTTTAACCAGTTTAGGATAATTGCTCCTGTGCGGATATGCATGATGCAGCACCTTTTTTGCCAGCTTATACCTGAACTCATGTCCGTCCATATCAAAGAACTTCTCATATATCTCTCTGGTCTTTTCAGGATCTCCGTATGCTGCCAGACCTGTTATTTTACCTTCATGCCTGTTTGGTTTGAAACCCAGCATCCACGTTATTAAATTATAGAATAAGCCAATACTGTGAAAACTCGGAACCTTTGCCATCAGGTCAAGCTTTCCTTCCCGACCCCGGAAAATTGTTCCGGCAAGGCCGTCCCCCTGTCCGTCAAGGGTTACTACCAGCGCATTTTTACTGCCGCCTGTATAGTATGCAGAAGCAGCATGAGCAGTGTGATGATTTACCAGATCAATCGGCTTATCAGCTAAGTCGTACTTTTTCAATAACTTCTTTAGCTTTAAAATCCTCCTCTGGTTAAAATAATAAGCATAAAATAAAAAATATCTGTCCCACCTTATGGATTTGCTGAACATTGAATGTAAAATCCACTTTGGCTCTTTCTCCTTTAAAAACAAATCTTTAAGAACATATTTCTGCAACTGAGCCGGGTGCTCAATTGCTATTGATATTCTGTCAATGTTGCTACTGTCAGAACCGGTCATTTCCAGTACTTTTTCCAGACTGCGCCACGGAGGGCCGTCTGTACTGTTTCCGTTATGAAATTTAATTCTTGACAGTCTCTCTTCTTCTATTGCTGCAATAATTCTGCCATCTTCAACTACTGCACTGCTGCAGTTGTGATCATCATAAATACCTAAAATTCTCAAGTCTTAACTCCTTTACTATCTTTTATCCACATAAAAATTATTTTCCTTTTATATAATCTCCGTTCTTTTTAAGCATTTTATACTTTAACAACTGATTGTCCTGAAGTTTCTTTGCCGACATAATAATTGCCGTAGAAAGTCCCAGTTGATACAGAATCTGATATGCATGAATATCCGGACTGAAAGTAAAAACAATCATTATTGCAAAGATTCCACCCAAAGCACCCAATACAGAATTTAAAATAAATGCATTATTGATCTTGTGTCTTATGCTTTGGATTCCCCCTGCAAACACAGAAATAAAAAACCAAATCAGAAATAAAGCCCCGGTAATTCCCAATTCCGCAGCTATTAAAAGATAAGAGTTATGAACCATAAATGCATACACTCGTGCGAGATAATGGGACTTTTCACTATTTGTCATATAATCCCATGATACAAGTTCATAATGTCCCAGGCCAACTCCGAAAACAGGATGAGCTTTAATCATTCTCTCGGCAATACGAAACTGCGGGAACCTGACCTCATAGGAAGAGTCTCTCTGGGATCCGAACTGGCTTAATATCTTATCTCCGTATCTTAACGTAAATACTGTAAAGAAAACCAAAATAATAGGGAATGCCCATTTAATCTGACTTTTAAATCTTCTGTTAAATAAACTGAATAAAAACAGCAGACCTATTGTCACACCAAAAGCAATCCACGGAGCTCTTCCATAAGTAGTAAAAAATGCGATTATTCCTAAAACAAGGGCTCCACCTGTAAGAAAGTACATCTTTTTTCTTGGTGCTCTGTAATATACAAACATTCTGAATGCAATAGGCAGAACCATTGCAAGATAATTTGCATAAAAGCTGGTCACAAAAAATGTTCCCATTGTACGCCATCTGATTCTGAATGTAGGTCTTTCTCCGAGGAACCATATACCGAGAGCTCCGAATCTCCACTGATAAATTCCTATTAAACTCTCTACAATAATGCCTGTAAGAACTGCATAAATCAATATTTTAAAATCTTTCAGAGAACGCACATTATTTACAATCGCAATTACGACAAGGTAAATTCTTAAATACTTTGACAGTTCTGCAAAAACCCATCCCTGTCTTATAACAAAAAAAGATGAAATAACCCCCGCAAGAAAAAACAACATGAGAGGGAGTGTTACAGGATTTACAGTCCATTTAACTTTTCTGTTTGATACAATTCCGGTAAACAAAAGGCCTATAATTGGAAGATCCGCAAGCATAAGTCCTGTAAAATGATAAAAAATCCATCCTGATGAAAAGATATAAAGAAATCCTGCAAGAAACAGAAAATATCTTCTCCTGTTTTTAACAAAAAGAGGAACTATACTGAAAAAAACAACTGAAATAAGAATAAATATTAACTTGGATGTATTCATCTGTTATCCGTACTGTTCTTTATGTTAATCAGACTAAAAATCCCGTAAGCTGCAAGAATAACAAAAAACGGATAAAGAGGTATTCTGTATCTTGGTACAACAATTGTCATTGAATGAACCAAGCCTGAGTATAAAATTACAGAATATACAACAATCAACTTCTTTTTGTTTTTAATTGCATAAAAAACTCCTGTAATTGTAAACAATAAAAGAAAAGCATAACTTGCTGCGAGAACTATCAAAACCTTAAAATCAGACGCTCTTGGCTGCCCTCTCGGAACACTTTTATAAAATTTAAAGAAAAATTGAAAAAACTTTTTCCCCGATATGGATACATAGGTAACAGGATCCTGCACTATTCTTTCAATTGCTTTACCAAAAAGTTTGTTATCCCTTTCTATAAGCGTATCAAAATTCCCTGCTTCCTTATTAGCCTGATTACGGGTTTCTGAATACATGTATTCACCCTTTTTCTCAACATTACTACCCACCCATAAACCAGCTCTGACACCTCTTGCAATGGGTATAAACTCATGGAACTGTATATAATTTCTGATTATCCAGGGCGTTATAACAGCGTAACAAACCAGTGCCATGATTGCAATCTTTTTAATAAGATGTCTGTATCCCTTAAAAATTATTGTCAAAAACATAATAAACACAGGAAACAGTATTAAAATATGTCTGGTAAGAAGTGCCAGCCCAAGGAAGAAACCGCTCATTATCCACGGCAGAAACCCGAATTCCTGCTTAAATCCTTTTATTAAGAAATGAAAGGCAATCATGCTGAAAAACAGATACAGAGTTTCTGTGTATAAATAAGCTGATATTACAATTAAATCCGGATAAACCGCCAGAATCCCGGCTGCAATCAACCCCGTTTCTTTATTAAACAATGTTTTCCCCATTAAAAAAATCATCGGAATAATTGAGACTCCAAGAAAAGCCTGGATTATTTTTACAATAACGGAGTTAATACCAAATACTGAAAATACTCCTGCCAGAAAAACAGGGTATAAAGGCGGTGCAAAAGCCGACGGTTTTCTGATGTACTCACAAAAACCCCGTCCCTGAAGCAGATGGATTGCGACTTTTTTATACTTAAAAGAATCCATTAGCCTGCCTTCACCTATATCAGGAAAAAGAAAAACAAAACCTATTCTTAACACTAACCCGATAATTACAACAATTAAAATTGTTTTTGATGTATTAAGATTTTTCAAGAACTGTCCTGTTTTCTCTGAAATTTTTTTTATCATTAAAAGTACTCCGTAACTTCTTGTTCCAATTTATATTATTTCATATTAACGTCGGATTTATACCAGATCATAAGGTTTCTGCCAATGAGTCCTTCCAGTTTCTTTATATCCGGAAGATATCTTTTCATAAGTTCTTCTTTTAAATTTTTATCCAAAACAGGCCTTGACTGCTTTTTAGTATTTAGCCAGTACAAAGATTTTAATGGTTTATAAATCGTTTGTTTAAGCCCTATTGGCAGGCTGTCAAACCCTTTTTTAATAAATCCCGGCGGATTTGCCAGAATCTTTTGCACTTTTTTAAACCTTGCAACTTGTGATGCATTATATACCTTAAATTCCGGCGTAAATCCGGGATTAACACCGATAAATTTAAAAATATCCCTGCATATATGCTCCGGATTTTTTACCGCTTCTTCAAAAATATATACTTTTACTTTGTCTTCTCCGAAAAGCTCAAAATATCTCTTTACCTGCGCAAAATAAAGGCCATTCTTAAAATACTGGTAAAATGTATAGTGAACCGGACACTCTGATCTGAATTTTTCCGATGTATCCCGCTGATTTTCTGCTTCCAAAACTCCTTGAAAATCCAGATTATCATATCCCAGTTGATACATCTGCCACCATGCAGAATATGCTCTGTTAACAGGATTTCGGAGAAAAATTATAATCCGTACATCAGGAATCAGATTTTTAATTTTAAAAGGAGCTTCAGGATCCGCAAGATAAGTAACAGAAGCTTCTCCTATTGCTTTTTCATTTTTTACACCGTCAAATAATTTCTCATACTCCTCATCATTCTCTGCGAGTTTTGGATGAGGAGCATTGCTGAAATAATGAGGTTCCTTGCAAAAGGGGACATACACCTCAGGATGTTGAGCAAGATATTCAAAAAACGAAGTTGTTCCTGCTTTTGCTGCTCCTACAATAAGGAAATTAGGTAATGCCATTCTGCTGACCTTCCGAATCTTTCTTTTTAATAAAACCAAGTTCAATAATTAATATTAATCCGCCCAGTAAACTCATAAGCAGCGTTGATATAGACTGCGTAAGCCCGAGAGACAATGACTCTGCTTTCTGATATCCCAGTTTTGTAAGAAGCGCAACAAATCCTATCTCTCTCAGGCCGAATCCGTTAAATGAGACCGGAACCATTAGCACCAGCCTCAGGATTGACATTAAAGCAACAACTTCAACTAAGGACAGGCTTAATCCTAAGCTTGTACCGAGAAACTTAACAGAAATAAA
>QNDG01000156.1 GCA_003645915.1 Candidatus Zhuqueibacterota bacterium
ACTCCGGATTCGGCAAGTATTGACAGCATGTTTATTTCCATGTGGTCTGATTGTGACATAGGGGACTATACTGATGATTATGTAGGATGTGATACATTACTTGATTTAATGTTTGGTTATAACAGCACAGCAAAAGATAAAGAATTTGAAAAATACGGACTAATGCCACCTGCAATTGGATATACTTTATTGCAGGGACCGGCTGTGTTTACTGGTAACAAAAATGATAAAATATTATATGATTCATATTTCAAGAAAGGATATAGAAGTATTGGCATGACCTCTTTTACTCCTATTATAGGAGAAGGAACAGGCTTACAACCAGATATTGTAAGATATGCTAACACTTGGTATAATTGCGCTAACAGTCTTAATCCCTTTTCAGGTACTCCTGTTTTAGATGCACAGGGGAATCCGGATCATTTCCCTTTTTCCGATGATCCGTTCACTAAAAACAAGGATATTGATGGGATAATTATGCCGGCTGGAGAGAGAAGAATGATGTTTCATTCAGGCCCATTTAAAATGTCAGTTGGTGATACACAAGATGTGGTTCTTGCAACTATCGGAGGAATCGGCTCAGATAACCTTGAAAGCGTGTCTGTTATGAAATACTGGACAAAATGGGTAAGGTGTTTTTATAAAAATGAATTGTGGAAAGATCTTGACAAGCCGGATCAGGAAAGACCTTCCATAATTCCTACACATTTTGCTTTAATTCAAAATTTTCCTAATCCGTTTAATTCAAAAACAATAATTACCTTTTTACTGTCACAACCCCAGAATATTAAATTGTGTGTTTACAACAGTGCAGGTCAGCTCGTTAAAGAGCTCATCAGTAACAAATTTTTCCCATCAGGTAAACATAAAGTACAGTTTGATGCCCGAAATCTTCCTTCAGGTATCTATTTTTATCACCTTTCCGTTCAGGGTTCCGGAAAAAGCAGAACCGGGAAGATGGTATTGGTGAGGTAAAGGAAATCATGAAGTTTTATAGGAAATCAATTACAGAGATTAGATTTTCAGAATATTTATACTGATGCGATGCACCGGAGAACAATTATATTTTAATTTTATTTATTGACTTTGTAAAAAATAATACGTACCTTATTACGTACGTTAATAAAATATGGAAAGAAGTATGAAGACAATAACAGTTACAAATGCAAGGTCAAATCTGTATAAACTGATAGATGAGACCTCAAATGAACATGAACCGATTTATATTACAGGGAAAAGATCGAATGCAGTGTTGATTTCCGAAGAAGATTGGCGGTCCATTCAGGAAACTCTTTACTTGCTGTCTATTCCGGGTATGAGAGATTCAATTCGAAAAGGTTTGAATACTCCTGTTGAGAATTGTTCAGAGGAACTTGAGTGGTGAAATGGAAAATTGTCTATACTAAGCAGGCTCAAAAGGATGCAAAAAAAATCAGTAATTCCGGCTTAAAGAATAAAGTTATAGACTTGCTTGAACTTTTAAAAGATAATCCGTTTCAAACACCGCCTTCCTATGAGAAATTAACAGGTGATTTAACAGGTGCTTATTCCCGCAGAATTAGCATTCAACACCGCTTAGTATATCAAATAATCAAAGAGGATAAAATAATAAAAATAATTCGTATGTGGACTCATTACGAATAACTATTAAAACAATAAAGCAGACGGAAGATTTCGGGATACAAAGCGGAAACATTGAAAGCTGCAATCTAAGGTTTCAATTTTCCCTTAGTTTAAAGAAAAGAAGTGTCTTTTCCCTTTGCGTCCTCAGCATACTTTGCGGGAAAATCAGCACTGTATTTTTAAGCGGCTTTCAGGCAAACGTAACAGTGTTTTTAATTTATAAAAATTTTTAACGCCCAAAAACCTCAACTGCATGATAAAGGCACTCAATATTAACAGGAGTTGAACCCAAAACTTCACCGTCTGGTGTTAATACCTTGGGGACATTGGTTTGGATCTCAATTTTTTTTGCTTTAAATGTTTCAACAATATCAAGTTTTACATGCTCCCCTGTAAAAACAGTGGGAAGAGCCTTTAAAAGTTGTCTTCTTGTACATTTTGAAAGTAATGTTACATCAAGAAATCCATCATCAATTTCAGCATCAGGAGCCATAAGAAAGTTTGATGTAAATCTGGTGTTGGATATTTCAACAAAAGTGTTATCCCGCTCAAATTTTTTCCCGTCAATAGTAATTGTTAATTTATGGCTTTTTAAAAGAATGGTTTGATAAAAAACTCCGAGAAGATATGCAACATTGCCGAAAATTTTCAGTTTAAGAGCTGTTTTTGTAACATCAGATACAAAACCAAGCCCTAATATGTTTAAGTAATAATATATTGTTCCTTCTGTTGAAAATTTACCCACATCCACTTTTCTTGGGCGGTTTAGACTTATTACTTCAACAGCTTCTTCCCAGATTGTGGAGTCAAGATGAAGATCCCTTGCAAATGCATTTCCGGTTCCTATGGGTAAAATTCCAATAGGGGGCCTTTTAACCGAGTCATTACGGAAATATCCGTTAATTGTCTCAAAAAGAGTACCGTCTCCTCCTGCTGCAACTATTCCGTCGTATCCGGAAAAATCAAGGTTTGTAATAACTTCTGTACCGTGAGAGGGATGCTGCGTAATAAAGAATTCAGTATCAATATTTAAATCATTGAATTTTTCCCGGACCTTTGGAAGAATTTTTTTTGCCCGGCCTGCACCAGCATGAGGGTTATACAAAATAAAAAGTTTCATAAATTCCCTTTCAGGAGGTTGTAAGAATAAATATAAAATAAAAATTTTTAAGAAAAATACAAATTGAATTTACTTGTATTAAGGGTTAGTTCTTGACCGATATCCGACCTAAGCACTGCTGTTTTTCAGATTTTCATCAATTGTTCCGTCCGGCAGCATCCAGTCTTCGTGGTACTTTCCGCTCTCTTCCATTTTGTATCTGATACATGACAGGTAATTATTAAAACAATAATCTTCAATCCAATGTTTTTCCAGTAATCCTCTTTCATAATAAAACTTCATTGGACAAACTTCAAACCACTTACACTGCATAAAAAAATCCTCTGTTTTTAATCACAAACAATAGTTTTATGATATGCAAAAATAAGTAAAAATTTGTAAGCACTACCCTACTTGTGTCCCTCCGGAAATTTCTCTGAAGCAGGCACTCCACCAATCCCCCAATGAGATTTGGGAATTTCTTCAATAAGCACTCTTACAGCCTCTTCTGGCAGACCCATATCAGTAAACACCTTTGTTATTCCAAGAATGGTTCTTTTTGTATTTTCTTCTCCGAATCCTTCCCACACTTTAACCTGTACAAAGGGCATATTTCCTCCTTTTATCCCTGGTTTACTATCTGTAACTTACGAATCTATGCTTTCCCCCTGGTTTCATACAATCCGGACACAGCTAATGTTACACCGCATCCTACTGCAACTCCTGTAAAAAACATTGCTGCAACCCATAATAGATTGCTGAAAAGAGAAGATCCGAACATAAGAGCAAAAACCATTAAAACCGAACCCAATGATCCGACAACTCCTCCAATTGCAATTTTCTGCTTTGAATTAAGATTTAATTTCATTCAGGCACCCCTTCTCTTTTGTTATTTTTTATTTATAAAACCAATATTTCAAATTCCAGAAATTTGTTGCAAGCTGCACTAGTTTAACATCATTAAGCTGTCTTTGAAGAGAACCAATTTCTGCACTGTTGAGCTCTATATGACGTGCAAGCTCTTCTTCATAATCAACGTTTGCCACAAAACTCCGTATCTGCTCAAGTTCTCCTGCATCAAGCCATACACCGTGTTTTCTGCATATATCTATAATTACACCTGAAATCTTTTTAAAATTCTGCCTGTTCATTAACTGATTGCATACCGGACACGGCACGTACATTTTTGTTTCAATATTATTCTTTAAGGGTTTTCTTTCATATTTTTTGGGGATTTTATCATCTTTATATACAGATCTTTTAGATACCAGATAAGCAAAATCGTCTGAGCCCAACCATATACCGTTGCACTTTGAACAGATGTGCATTACTGTGTCCCTTATCTCTGCTTTCTTAAGCTCTGTTCTGCAATGAGGGCATAAAGGTACAGGATTAGAAACCTGATCATCTTCCCTTTCTGCTCCGCAAAAAGGACACTCGGACAAATCTGCGTTAAATTCTTTCTTACAGACACGGCATACTGTCACCACCTGTATTGCCTCCTGATTCTATAGATTAAATTTTTACTTTAAATTAAACACAGATTATCAAATGTAAATTTACTTCTTTAAAACCGGCAATGCTAAAAAAATTAAAGGGTTTTTAATGAAAAACATCTTTCTTATAAAATACTGAAAGAATTATTAATAACATCAGTTCCTTTATTTAAAAGCTTAATATTGCCCTGATAAAACAAGATAAATTTTTCACAACAATTTAACAAAAATATAATGGTAAAAATAAAAAACTTTATTTTAAAATATCCTGATTTTTAACAGAACAATAAAGACAGCACGTCTGCAAATCAACGGCCTTTAAAAACCTTATCCATTTCAACTTTGATTTCATATACATTTGCCATTGTAACAAGAAATTCCGATTCGCTGCATCCAAGGGATTTCTGCACACTGTCTGAAATTTTCTGTTTAATCTCTTTTCGCAACCTCTCTGTAGCAAGAATTGTAAGAAGATTTCCAATTGTAACTATACGCCGTATCCTTCCCTTTTCTGTCGAAATATCCATTTCTTTCAGATCTTCAAGATCATGATGCCCGCACGTTTCTTTAATGTCTTCAGGAAGTCCCCAGTGATCACACAATAATTCTCCGAAATATGAGCTGTGCGGAAGTTTAAAATGTTCCTCTGCTTCCCTGATAGTACAACCCTGCTGAATACAATAATCTGTCAAAGCTTTAAAATGATCAGGATAAAATTTCAGATAGACCAGCTTGCCGATATCATGCAAAATTGAATGTACCCATAAATCATTACTGTTTAACAAGGGTTCATACTTTTTTGCAAGATCTTTTGAAGCCATAGCAGTATAATTGGAATGATACCAGATTCTGTGAAACTCTTTTTTATCTCCTCCTGCAAGTGCGTCCATAACATATACTGAAATAACAATATGATATACTTCGTTAATGCCAAGATACGCTACTGCAAGACTTATATCTTTTACATCTCTGGGTACACTGTAAAATGCAGAATTTACAATTTTCAAAATTTGTGCTACAAGACCGGGATCTCTCTGAATTATTTCAACTATCCGCCGAATACTAACACGCTCTGAAAAAATAAT
>QNDG01000157.1 GCA_003645915.1 Candidatus Zhuqueibacterota bacterium
ATCCCAAGCTTCTCGGAAAAGATGTTATGGGTTATCAGGTTATTGGCAGAGTAAGGGATATTCCGAGAATTTTAAGAGAGTCTGTAATTGACAGAGTGATTTTTGTTGTTCCGAGGCTCTGGTTGAACAGAGTTGAAGATGCAATTCACCACTGTGAGCGTGAAGGTGTGGCAACAGCTATCACAGTGGATCTTTTTGAACCAAAGGTTGCAAGATTAAGACAGTCCGATTTTGCAGGTATTCCTCTTATTCTTTTCCAGACAACAGTAGCTGAAGAGTGGCAGCTTTTTATAAAACGAATTATTGATATAGTTATTTCTCTGATAGCCATACTTCTTTTATCTCCTGTTTTTATTATTTCTGCAATCGGTGTAAAATTAAGTTCAAAAGGGCCTGTGTTTTTCAGGCAGGAGAGATGTGGACAGAACGGAAGAAGGTTTATTCTTTACAAGTTCCGGTCTATGATTGTAGGCGCTGAGATGAAAAAGAGAAAGTTAGAGAAGCAGAATGAAATGCAGGGCCCGGTCTTTAAAATGAAAAGAGATCCCAGGGTAACGCGTTTCGGACGTTTTATGAGAAAACTCAGCATTGACGAGTTCCCTCAGTTGTTTAATGTTTTGAGGGGGGATATGAGTCTTGTAGGTCCGAGGCCTCCTCTTCCGGCTGAAGTTGAACTTTATGAAGTGTGGCACAGGCGGAGATTAAGTATGAAGCCCGGATTGACATGCATCTGGCAGGTCAGCGGAAGAAATAAAATTGATTTTAATACGTGGATGGAGATGGATATGAAGTATATAGATAATTTCTCCCTCTGGCTTGATTTTAAAATTCTGGTTCGTACGATTTTTGTGGTTTTAACAGGTTACGGAGCAGTGTAACCTGTTGAATAAAAAAAACTCAAATCCAGTTTTTGTTTACCTTAACAAAATAGTGTATTTTAAAATCGGAGGAAGCCGGTAAGTGCCGGCTTAAAGATTACATGAGCAAAATATTAATGGTGGCACCTGAGCCTGTTTTTGAACCAAGGGGAACCCCCTTTAGTATTGTCGGCAGATTGAAAGCACTTTCTGATATGGGGTATAAGGTTGACCTGCTGACTTATCCTATTGGCGAAAATGTGGAATTCCCGGGAGTAAGGATTATAAGAGTCCCCCGTGTTTTCGGAATTAAGAAAATAAAGATAGGGCCTTCTTTAAAAAAAATACCTCTGGATATTTTACTTGTATTTTATACTTTTTATTTTCTTTTAAAGGGGAACTACAGTGTTATTCATACTCATGAAGAAGCGGGGTTCTGGGGAACGATTTTTTCCCTGATTTTCAAAATTCCCCATCTCTATGATATGCATTCCAGCCTTCCGCAGCAGCTTTCAAATTTTCAGTTTACAAAATCCAGGATTCTGGTATGGATTTTTGAAAAACTGGAAAACCAGGTGTTGAAAAATGCTACGTCAATTATTACAATATGCCCGGATCTTTATAATCACGTTCTGAAAGTAGTGCCAGATAAAGGCTCCTTTTTAATAGAAAATGTGGTGGAGTATGAGCTTATTTTCGGTGAGAAGGATTTCTCAAAAGAAATTATTGAAAAATATAAGCTTAAGGATAAAACAGTCGCCCTTTATGCAGGCACTCTTGAACCTTATCAGGGAATTGATCTTTTAATTAATGCATCTGATATTGTTCTTAAAAAAATGCCTGACATTGTTTTCCTGATTGTGGGAGGCCATGATTATCAGGTTGATATGTACAGAAAGCTTGCAGAGGAAAAAGGCGTAATTAATAATTTTATTTTCACAGGGCAGGTGCCTCCGGACCATGTTAAAAGTTATATGAAGTGTGCATCACTGCTTTTATCACCGAGGACAAGGGGAACAAACACACCTTTGAAAATATATTCATATCTTAAATCCGGAATCCCTGTTGTTGCTACAGACCTTTTAACCCATACACAGGTGCTGAACAAAGATGTTTCAATATTAAAAAAACCGGAACCGCATGAGTTTGCCATAGGAATTATGGAAGCTCTTGAAAATAAGGGAAGAGCAGGTAATGTTGTCAAAGCTGCCAAAAAACTTGCAGAAGAAAAATACAGCTATTCTGTTTATTTAAAAAAACTTAAAAGCGCTGTAGAAAAGGGATTATCAGGGAGAGTTTAGTATGTGCGGTATTTGCGGTGTAATGTACAAAGACAGTACTGTAAGACCTGCTGAGGATTTGCTGAACTCTATGTGCAGATCAATTGTTCACAGAGGGCCTGATGACCAGGGAACCATTATTATCAATAATGTAGGTCTTGGAATGCGCAGGTTGTCAATAATTGATCTGTCCACAGGGCATCAGCCCATTGCCAATGAAAGAAACAGCGTTTTTATAGTTTTTAACGGCGAGATATACAACCACAATTCAATCAGAAAAGAACTGGAGTCTTTAGGACACGTTTTTAAAACAAAGAGTGATACGGAAGCTATAGTACACGGTTATGAAGAGTGGGGTGTTAATGTATGCAGCAAACTTAACGGAATGTTTGCATTTGCAATCTGGGATATGGAAAACAGAGCTCTTTTTCTTGCAAGGGACAGAATGGGTATCAAGCCCCTTTATATTTATGAAGACAATGAAAAAATAGTATTCGGCTCCGAAATAAAGGCAATATTAAAACATCCTGATATTGATCGTACTCTGGATGAGCAGGCGCTTAATAATTATCTTACATTTGAATATATACCAGCACCGAGATCAATATTTAAAAAAGTAAAAAAATTAAGACCTGGCCACTGGATCAAATATAAAAATAATACTGTTTACAGTGAAAAATACTGGAATTTGCAGCCTCATGAAAAAAACATTACCTTGGATCAGGCAAAGGAGAAGCTGTACTACCTTCTTACGGATTCTGTCAAATTAAGACTTTTGTCAGACGTGCCTCTTGGTGCATTTCTTTCAGGAGGGCTGGATTCTTCCATACTTGTATCACTAATGGCTTCCGTAGGCAGTGAACAGGTAAAAACTTTTTCTATAGGATTCAAGGAGTCCTCGTACAATGAACTCAAATATGCCAGAGCTGTGGCAAAAAAGTATAATACTGATCATCATGAATTTATTATAGAACCCAACGCGCTTGATCTTACGGAAAAACTTATAAGGCAGCTTGACGAACCTCTCGGAGATTTTTCAATTTTCCCGACATATCTCGTATCAAAAATGGCAAAGGAATATGTTACTGTGTCTCTGTCCGGAGACGGAGGAGACGAACTTTTTGCAGGATACGATACGTACAGGGCTCATGCATTTGCCGAGAAATATTACTCTCATATTCCGGGTTTTATCCGGAATTATGCAATAAGCCCTTTTGCAGATTTTTTGCCCCCCACAAAAAAGAAAAAGGGAGCAATAAATTCATTTAAGCGGTTTGTTCAGGGTACAAAACTTCCTGCCTCTTTGTATCATGCAAGATGGATGACATTTCTTTCTGAGAATGAACGCAGAAATCTTTTTTCAAAGGACCTGCAGATCAGTCTGGCACATGCTGACAATTACGATTTTATCCGCAGATTTAACTGCAGTAATGTGGAAAATCTCGATGATGTTACAAGAACTGGATTCATTGATTTAAATACTTACCTTATTGATAATATTTTGGTCAAGGTTGACAGAATGTCTATGGCCGCTTCTCTTGAAGCAAGGGTTCCGTACCTTGATCACAGGATTGTTGAGTTTGCTTTTTCTCTGCCGCCGGAACTTAAAATGAAAGGATTTTCAACTAAGGTGATTCTTAAAAAAACCTTTTGGGAAAATCTTCCGGACACTGTAAAACACAGAGGCAAGCAGGGGTTCAGCATACCAATAAAAAGCTGGATACGGAACGAGTTAAAGGATATGATAACAGATCTGCTTGATACTTCAAAAATTAATCAGCAGGGGTATTTTAATGCGGGATTTGTTGAGAAGCTGAAAAACGAGCACATGGCAGGTAAAAAGAATCACAGTCATCTGTTGTGGGCTCTTATGGTGTTTCAGAAATGGTACAATATTTACGGAAAAGGTTGATTTTTATTGAATTTTTTATAACTTTTCAGGATGGCTAAAATGAATAATAACAAGTTGAAAAATGAAATTGCAGAGTACTGGAACCAGCGTATTCATGACCTTGAAATTGCAAAGAGTCCTGTTGGTTCGCGAGAGTTTTTTGAAGAACTTTCAGAGTACAGATTTGACAAGCTGAGGTATCTTCCCAAAATTGTGGATTTTGCAGGTTTTAAAGGTAAAAAAATTCTTGAAATAGGATGCGGCGCAGGTATTGACCTTGTGGAATTCGGAGCAGGCGGTGCAATAGTTACAGGTATAGATTTATCAAAAACAGCAATTGATCTTGCAAAAAAGTATTTTTCTTATCTTAATATCAATGCTGATCTGCAGGTTATGGACGGGGAGAACATGAGTTTTGAAGACAACACCTTTGATGTTGTTTATGCTCACGGAGTGCTCCAATATACTGCTGATGCCAAGAAGATGATAGAAGAAGCTTTTCGTGTGTTAAAACCGGGCGGCATATTTATAGGAATGGTTTACAACAGAAAAGGGTGGCTTAATTTTATGGCAAGGGTATTCAAAGTTTCTCTTGAACATCAGGATGCTCCTGTGCTTGATAAATATACAATTGAAGAATTCAGAGAATTGTTGTCTCCCTTTAAAAATGTAAAAATAGTTCCTGAAAGATTCCCTGTAAAATCCAGACTGCACCACGGGTTAAAAGGGATTTTATTTAATACTTTTTTTGTGGGGATTTTTAAACTGATACCAAGACCTCTTGTAAAGAAATGGGGATGGCATTTAATGGGCTTTGGAGAGAAATAATGAAGCGAAATCCGAATGAACTAACTGACCGGGAATTTGATGTAATCATAGTAGGCGGAGGAATTTACGGTGCTACAATAGCATGGGATGCGGTTTTACGGGGTTTTTCAGTTGCTTTGATTGAAAAAGACGATTTTGGAGGTAATACATCTTCAAACAGTCTTAAAATTGTACACGGCGGACTTCGGTATCTTCAGCAGCTTGATATAAAACGGGTACGGGAATCAGTGCGGGAAAGACGCATAATGCTTACTATTGCGCCTCATCTTGTACAGCCTCTTTCCTGCCTTATGCCCACATACGGGCATTTTATAAAAGGGCCTGAAGTTATGTTCTGCGGAATGCTGCTAAATGACATTCTGAGTGCGGACAGGAACATAGGAGTTGATCCTTTAAGAAAAATTCCCAACTGCAGAATTATTTCCAA
>QNDG01000158.1 GCA_003645915.1 Candidatus Zhuqueibacterota bacterium
ATCCCTTTTCCGGAGAAGAAGTATTTAATAAGAATTTTCCTGCAGATTTTATCGCGGAGGGAGTTGATCAGACAAGAGGATGGTTTTACTCACTACTTGCCATATCAACATTAATAACAGGTAAATCATCTTATAAAAACTGTCTGTCAATTGAACTGATCCTTGATAAAGATGGCCAAAAAATGTCAAAATCAAAAGGTAACACTGTTAATCCTTTTGATATATTTGACACTGAAGGTGCAGATGCTCTTCGATGGTACCTTTTTACAGTGAGCCCTCCGTGGGTTCCAACTAAATTTGACAGAGAAGGTGTTAAAGAAGTATTCAGAAAGTTCCTTGGGACATTGACAAATACTTATTCGTTTTTTGTGATGTATGCCAATGTCGATAATTTTAAGCCTGGTGAGAAACATATTCCAATTGAGCAAAGACCGGAGATAGACAGATGGCTTATTTCTTCTAGAAATTCTCTTGTAAAAAAAGTTAACGAGCTACTGCAGAGATTTGATGTCACCAGAGCTGCAAGACTTATTCAGAATTTTGTAATTGATGAGCTCTCCAACTGGTATGTCCGAAGAAACAGAAGACGGTTCTGGAAGTCTGAAATGGGGGATGATAAATTTGCAGCCTTCGAAACTCTGTACGAGACATTATTAACTGTTTCGCAGCTCACAGCACCGTTTATTCCTTTTATATCCGAAGAGATTTACAGGAATCTGACTGGAACCAGAGAGAACTTCCCAGAGAGTGTACATCTTGCAAAATATCCTGATCCTGATAATGATGAGTATAAGTTTAATGATTTGGAACTGGAATCAAGGATGGGACTTGCCAAACAGATTGTTGTTATGTGCAGATCTGCACGTAATGATGCAAAAATAAAGGTAAGACAGCCTCTTGAGAAGGTTTATATATATGTCCAGGGTGATAAGGAGAAAAAAAGTATTGAAATGCTTAAAGATCTTATTCTTGAAGAGATAAATGTCAAGGATATAGAACTTGTTGATTCAACTGAATCCCTTCTTACTAAGAGAGCTCTGCCTGTTTTCAGTAAATTAGGGCCTGTTTTCGGAAAAGATGTTAACAAGGCAGCTGAAGAAATCAGGAATTTGGAAGAAGAAAAGATCTCGGAAATCCTGAAAGGTGAAAAAGTTGAAATTAAAATCAATGACAATAAATTTTCCGTTTCATCAGATATGATTGAAATTAAGTCAGAACCGAAGAACGATCTTGTTGTTCAGCAGGAAAATTATCTGACAGTTGCTTTATACACTCGTATTTCCGATCAATTAAAAGCAGAGGGATTTGCCAGAGAATTTGTAAACAGAGTTCAGAATATGAGAAAAGAGGCGGGTTATAATATTACGGACAGAATTGAAGTTTATTACAATGCAGATGATTCAGTTGCAAAAATGATAGATCTTATGGAAAAATACATTAAGAAAGAGGTGCTTGCAACAGCAATTTTTAACCGTATTAATGATTCCGATCTGGAAAAAGAGATAAAAATCGAGAATTATTTAATCAATGTTGCTGTTAAATTAAGTAACTAACGTATTACTTAAAGACATTGACTGGTATTAAGCGGGAGACAATTAGGATGAACAAAAAGGATCTGGAATTTTTTAAAAAATTACTTCTTAAAAAAAGAGAAGAGATGATTGAACATATGGAATTTATAAAAGCCAATGAAATGAATTCAACGACAAAAGAAGCTTCTGGTGATCATTCGGCTTATTCCTTTCACATGGCGGATCAGGGTACTGATACAAGTGAGAGAGAAAAGAATTTTTTCTATGCTCAGCGTGACGGAAGGTATCTTTATCATCTTGATAAAGCTCTTGAGAGAATAACTGAAGGTACATACGGTTATTGCGAATCTTGTAAAAAACCTATAAGCAGGGAAAGATTGGAAGCTGTTCCTCATGCAAGACTGTGTATTGAATGTAAGAGCAAAGAAGAGGTTAACAAATAATGACAAAACAGCAAAAATCTTTATTGATCACTTTTTTTGTACTTTTTGCTATTATTTTATTTGATCAATATACCAAATACCTAATAAAAACTTCTATGAATATCGGTCAATCTATTAAGATTATTGGTAATTTCATCCGTTTTACGTATGTTGAGAATACTGGTATAGCGTTCGGAATTCATCTTAATAATACGTATCTATTTACAGGGTTATCACTTCTTGCAAGTACAATTCTTGCTATTTATCTCTATAAAAACAGAGAAGAACATATGTTTTTGAAGGTAAGTCTTGCAATGATTCTTGGCGGCGCTTTCGGAAATTTGATAGACAGAATATTTTTTGGGAAAGTTGTTGATTTTCTTGATATAGGAATAGGGGGGCTTAGGTGGTGGATATTTAATGTGGCTGATTCCGCTGTTGTTGTAGGGATGTTCTTTTTGATTATTTATTTATACAGATGCGATAAATGCATCAAGAACGAATAGAAATAATTGTACCTGAAGGCAAAGAAAAGGAAAGAATAGATATTTTTCTTTCCAGACATCTTGCAACTGTTACAAGAAGTCAGATAAAAAAACTTATAAAAGACGGGAATGTAACAGTTGACGGAAGATTTGTAAAACAAAATTTCATTATACGCCCTTTTAACAGGATAGAAGTTTTAATCCCCCGTAATTCGGCACCTCTGAATATTGAACCTGAAGAAATACCCCTTGAGATATTATTTGAAGATAACTATTTAATTGTTGTAAATAAACCTGCCGGAATGGTTGTACATCCTGCATGCGGGCATACAAGCGGTACACTTGTAAATGCTTTACTCGGTTATAATAAAAAAATATCAGATGTGGGGGATAGTTTGAGACCAGGACTGGTTCACAGAATTGATAAAGATACTTCTGGAATTTTAGTTATTGCCAAAGATAATTATACCCATTCACAACTTTCAGGTTTATTTGCACGAAAAGACATAGAAAGAGAGTATATTGCATTCCTGTGGGGAAATCTTAAGAAATCTGAAATTACAATATCAACATTTATTAACCGAAGCAAAAAAGATCGAAAAAAAATGGCTGTAGCGTTAAACGGGAAAAATTCTGTAACTCATTTTTATGTTTCAGACAGGTATAAATTGGTAACAAAGGTAAAATGTATTCTCGAAACCGGTCGTACTCATCAGATTAGAGTACATGCAGCACATATAGGGCATCCGGTTGTTGGTGATCATACGTATGGAGGAAGAGGGAGAAACCTTGCCGGATTAAACAGAGAATTAATGAACAAAGCAGTAAAAATACTGGAAATCATGGAAAGGCAGGCTTTACATGCTCATAAATTGGGTTTTATTCACCCTGTTACAAGGGAAAAAATGTCTTTTCAGGTAGATCTTCCATATGATATTAAAACTTTAAATGATTTTCTTGAGAACAATTTAAAATTTTAATATCATTGAATAAATAATTTTCACACAAGAGGTTATATTATGGATTTAAAAGAAATTTGCATGTATCTTGATGATATTCTGAAGATAAACGAAATAGATGATTAGAGTATTAATGGATTACAGGTAGAGAATAACGGGGTTGTAACAAAGGCGGCATGTGCAGTAGATGCTTCTGTAGAAACTTTTGAAAAGGCCATTAATATAGGTGCGGATTTCATTTTAGTTCATCATGGTATTTTATGGAAGAATGATTTCAGGGTTACAGGTAATATGTATGAGAGAGTTAAAATGTTGGTTGATAATAACATTTCTCTTTATGCTGCACATCTTCCTCTTGATATACATCCTGTTTTTGGAAATAATAGTAGAATTAGTGACGTTCTAGGCTGGGAGTCAATTGAGGATTTTGGTAAATATCATGGGATGTTAATAGGAAAATTGTTTAGATTTAATAAACCAAAAAAAATAAACGAAATTGCAGAAGAAATAAAAACTAAAATTGGAGGGGAACCTGTTTTGTGGCCTTTTGGCAAAGCTGAAATTAAAAGTGTTGCCTACATAAGCGGAGGTGGAATAAGTATGCTTAATCAGGCGATTGAAGCTGATATTGATTGTTTTATTACAGGGGAACCTGCACATTCGGCTTTTTGGCTTGCAAAAGAAGCAGGTATTAATGTTATTTTTGCAGGTCACTATTATACGGAAACATTGGGTGTAAAATCCATTGCAAAAGAGTTGAAAAATAAATTTAAAATTGATACTGAATTTATTGAACTCCCAACAGGTTATTAATTATGGTTGTTATTTATTAGTAATCAGATGAAAAGATAAATTTAAGAAATATTATTAAAAAGGCCGTTATCAAACGGCCTTTTTAATTAGAAATTATCAGCCAGATTAAAAACCTAAAGTAACACCAATTGTTATAATATTAATATCAGTTGTGGATCTTTTTGTATCATATACAACTTTTGTGCCGTCAAAGCTGATTGAACCTTCTTTTAAATATTCAGCCTCTCCGCCTTTTATGTAACGAAAATTAAGATTAACGTACACAGAAGAGAGGTCATTGTCTCCGTCGTAAGATTTACCGTAGTTACTGTTTTTATATACTCTGATTTTTAAACCTGCACCACCGCCGTAACAAAAAGTTATGTCGTTAAAATTATTGGAGCTTGCAATTTCTTCAGAGTTGCTCGCATTCTCAATTCTTGTATCAGTTGTAAGATAGCTTAGACCGAAGATTCCTTCTCCATAGGGGACAATTTGACCGTCATTACCTTGAATGCGAATCAGGAAATTACCCATAATAATACTGTTGGTTGTTGTAACATCAACGAAAACGTCGGGAATAGTTGTACTGAAAGGTTCTCTTCTTGTTTCACTTCCGTAAATAATAAAGGAGGCTGATGCTCCGACAGAAAGGGGAGAATTTGCAAAACGATATAAAAAATCACCGGTAAAATCAAATCCGTTGTTTTGAACATTATCTTTGAATTCACCCTGGGGTAATCCCATACCAAGTCTGAGATCAACAGACATTGGGCTTTGTGAAAAAAGAGCAGTACTTAAAATTATGACTATTGCTAAAGTAAAGAAAGTCATTTTTTTCATCAAAATACTCCTGTTTAAAGCAGTTATTTCTATAAATAATTTGAAAATTATTAGAAATATAATAAATTACATTTTCTTGAAAGTTCTGACAACGTCAACAGTGCCAACAATACCTCCTTCAGCTTCTGTTGTAATGTTTAGGTCAAGTGTTAAAATGTCGCCGTTGATCTGCCAATGCATTGTGACTGGCTCTTCTTCTTCAGGTATTGAGAATGTGACAGAATCACCTTTAATAACAAATGTTCCA
>QNDG01000159.1 GCA_003645915.1 Candidatus Zhuqueibacterota bacterium
TATGTTTGTGAACCAATAATTAACATTAACACATTTAATAACAATTTTTAGTATCCGGCATTCAAGAATATTAACTTGTGCATTTTTAATTTTATTATTCAGAAAACATAAAAGAATTCAGCATTTAAACCATTGTATACTTGCAACCATAGAAAATTTTTACAAACCCTGCAAGACTATAAAAAAATAAAATTTTGGCATTCTTTATCTTGTTAAATTTTTGCTGCATTTTGTAACTATTTGTTCAATTTTTAATTATTTTGCCGATAATATAAATTAAGAGGAGGCGGAAAACCTGCTGTTTCAAGGATAGGGATTACATGGAAAACAACCTGTATATTGTCTGGAACCAAAACAACAATGTCGGTATTAAAATAATTGATGAACAGCACCGGGGAACAATCTCCACTATTAACTCATTATAATATTTTATTCAGGGCGGGCATAGTCATGAAATATTAAAACCAACTCTGATTATGCTTGGACAATATACCCATGTCCATTTTAAAACCGAAGAAGAATTAATGATGAAAGCTTGTTAATCAGCATATTTAGTGGGAGAATATTAATATATACATTGTAACTGATAAAACAGCATAAATAAAAAACGTTTGACATTATCTCCCTGAATAGTTAATATGATTAGTACATTCAGGCGATTTTAAACATGCAAAAACAAAGTATTTAAAATAAAATATTCATAATTCGGATTCTGCACTGATAAATTATTATTATCAGACCTGAGACAATAATTATATAATCACAAAAATCGGGAGGCTGCAATGAAAATTAACAGGAAAAGAATTATTGTATCGCTTTTGTACGTAATGACAGTTTTTTTTATCAGTGCACAAGCGGATGAATACGTTGTAACCAATACCAATGACTCAGGAAACGGTTCTCTGCGTCAGGCTATTACAGATGCTAACAATCACGCGGGGGCAGATAATATTATTTTCAATATTCCTACATCTGACGCTAATTATGACGCAACCAGGGGAGTGTGGGTAATAACGCCCTCTACATCGTTACCACAAATAACAGACGAAGGTCTGACTATAGAAGGAGGAACTCAGGCAACATTTATCGGGTCAGATACAAATCCTTACGGGCCCGAGATAGTAATTGACGGTTCCAATAATACGGGGGGCTACGGGTTCAATGCTGAGGCCAGAGGCGTTGCAATCGGAGAGTTCGTAATAAATAATTTCAGTAACGGTATAGGTATCTTTTTTAAAAACGTTGAAGGCGGAATGATTTACGGCTGTTATATCGGGGTTGATGCAACAGGTATGAATAAAAAACCAAACTCTGTGGGGATCAGCCTTTATTCTCATACCAGCAATATCAATATTTGTAGTCTTGAAAATAAATTGAATATTATTTCCGGGAATCCGATTGTGGGAATATCCTTAATGGATACTTGTACAAACAATACTATCGTAAATAATATCATAGGCCTCAATCGAACAAAAACCGACACTCTTGGAAACGGATCATACGGTAATTACGGAGGGCTATACATAGAAGCAATGTCAGACAGTAATAACATCTTTGATAATTATGTAGGGGGCAATAATGCTGCAGGTATATATATCTATCAGTCCAATTGGAATGTAATAGGAAATAATTTTATCGGAACAAATAATGATTATACATTGAACCTTGCCAATAGATATTATGGGGTTGTGATAGCATCTAACTATACAAATCCCAAACCTGCCGAGTATAATCAGATTATTTCAAACACCATAGGTTATAATAAAGTCTCCGGCATCAGGATAATGGAAGCAGGCAGTATACACAATACTATTACAATGAACTCCATTTCATTTAATGGTACCGAGGGAGGAATATGGCTTACAGGAAGCGGGAACGAATGGAAAACCCCACCTGTTATCCAGTCTGTGTCTTCAAGCGAGGTAACAGGCACATCCGAACCTCAGGATGTTGTTGAGGTTTTCTGCGATGATAACAACGAAGGAAGGATCTATCTAGGTACAGTCAGTGCAGATGCTTCGGGCAATTTTTCCTTGCCGCTTTCCCAGCCCATACCTCTTGATAATGTAACAGCTACTGCAACAAATTTGCAATGGAACACCTCTTATTTCAGTAATCCTTTTAATAAAAATACTCCCGTAGAAGATGAAACTGTAATTCCGGAAAAGTTCTCTTTTTCACAAAATTTCCCCAACCCTTTTAATCCGTCAACAACTTTATCTTATTATCTTCCGGCTGGTTCTGAAGTGGAATTAACAATTTTTAATGCTAACGGAAAGCAGATAAAAATGCTGGAAAAAGGCATGCGTTCTGCAGGAACCCACAAGGTCAGATGGGAGGGGAAGGACGGTAATCTGAACCATGTACCTTCGGGAATTTATATTGCACGGTTAAGCTGCAAATCAGAAGGGAAAAAATCCATAATTATGAGCCGTAAACTGATGCTGATAAAATAGGAGGAAGATACGGAAAAATGAAAAAGACCGTTATTTTTTTTACGCTTGCGGTAGCTCTTTTTGTTGGTTGTAACAAGAAACAACCAAATTCCCTGTGGACAATTTCCGCTCCTGCAGGCAAAAAGTACACAAAAATAAACAAATCCGGAAGAACGGTTATACCTAACGGCAGATTTATCACTCCTGTGGGAAAATGTATTGTGACCGCTCCACATCCTTACGGACTGACATTGAGCCCTGACGGGAATACGGCAGTTACTGCAAACTCCGGAACATCACCTTTATCAATTACCATTATCCGGGATATTAAGTCTAAGCATCCTGAAGTTCAACAGATACCTCCCGGAGCTTCTACTGACAAAGGAGTACTGGCTTCTGTTTTTATGGGGCTTGCAATATCGCCTGACAACAGAATAATTTATGTGGCAGGAGGCCAGGAGAATAAAATTTATCTTTTTGATGTTAATTCAGGAGAAAAAAAGGGAGAAATTGATTGTTCTGCTGTATCTGATAAAGTTGACTATTCCCACGGTTACATAGGGGATCTGATTCTGACAAGAGACGGTAAAACCCTTTATGCGGTTGACCAGATCGGGTTCAGAATGGTTATTGTTGATACGGATAATAAAAGAGTAACTTATTCCGTGCCTGTGGGACGCTATCCTTTTGGGATAGCTCTTGCTCCCGATGAAAAAAAAGTTTATGTGGCAAATGTTGGTATGTTTCAATATTCTCCTGTAAAAACAGGAGACGGGACAAAAATAAAACCAATTGATTTTCCTGCTTTTTCTTTCGGATCAAAAGAGATGATAAATGGTGTAAAGAACGATACAATCAGTATTCCTGGATTGGGAGATCCCAATGCAATTGAAGCGTTTTCCGTATTTGTTGTTAATGTGAGCAATCCTGATGATCCTCAGGTAACCGCAAAAATCAAGACTGGACATCTCGTGGGGGCAGTGGTTGAAGGGATTCCTGCTGTGGGAGGATCAAGTCCCAATTCAATTGCAGTAACTGATAAATATGTGTTTGTAAGCAATGGAAACAACGATAATATCTCTGTTATTTCAACAGAAAAAGATACAGTTTTGCATACAATTTCTCTTAAACCCGATCCGAGAATCCGCCAGTTCAGGGGAATTATACCTTTTGGCCTTGCAGTCAGCCCAGATCAAAAAAGGTTGTATGTGGCAGAGCCAGGAATCAATGCTGTTGCTGTGATTGATACCAAAAGTCTTAAAGTTCTGGGCCATATTCCGGCAGGTTGGTTCCCTGCAAAAATTAAAGTAACACCAAACGGCAAGAAACTGGTTATTGCTAATGCCAAGGGTTTCGGCAGTGGTCCCAACGGAGGGAAAAATTATAAAATGGGCAAAGAAGGTAGTTACATCGGAGCATTGATGAAAGGGACCCTGCAAATTGTGGATATTCCTTCTGATGCACAGCTAAGAAAAATGACAAAAAAAGTAATTAAAAATAATTTCAGGTTTAAAAGAGCCGATGACTCCTATTTCAATAATAGAAAGAACAATCCTGTACCGTTGTATCCGGGACAAAAAAAGAGCCCCATAAAGCATATCGTTTTTATATCCAAAGAAAATCGGACTTTTGACGAAATTTTCGGACAGGTTAAAAAAGCAGATGGGGACCCTTATCTTGCCCGGTATGGCAGAGGGGTGACTTTCTTTAACAGGAGCAGAAAAGATTCAGTGGTAAACGCAACTGTAATGCCCAACCATCTTGCTCTTGCACATCAGTTTGCCATGTCTGATAATTTTTACGTAGACTCTGATGTTTCTGCAGACGGCCACCGCTGGCTTGTTAACACCTATCCTAATGAATGGTGTGAAACATGTACACCTGCAAGTTATGGCGGAAACAGAAACTTCAAACCAGGTTCAAAAGCACCCGGAGTTTATGCCATGAACGGAGCTGCAGGAGCAATTTATCCTGAGGACTACAATGAAGCCGGATCAATGTGGGATCATCTTGAGAGGAATAAAATCGGTTTTTATAATTTCGGTTTCAGTGTCATGTTTGAACCTGCCTTATATAAGCAGGAATATAAATATACAGGAATCAGGCAGTACATTAATTATCCCATGCCTCAGCCTCTTTATTCCCGAACGTCTCATGTGTATCCAACTTTTAATATGGCTATTCCTGATCAGTTCAGGATTGATCAGTTTATAAAGGAATTTAACCGGAAGTGGATAAAAGGAAATGAACAAATGCCCGCTCTTGTAACAGTAATAATCCCCAATGACCACGGAGCAGGCGAACGCCCCAAAGCCGGATATCCCTATAGAGAAAGCTATATGGCGGACAATGATCTTGCAGTAGGAAGGATTGTGGAATTTCTTTCCCATACTCCTTATTGGAAAAACATGCTGATTGTTGTTACCGAAGACGACGCACAGAACGGAGTTGACCACATTGATGCCCACAGAAGTGTGCTTATGCTGATTTCTCCCTACATAAAACGTGACTACGTAAGCCATGTTCATTACAGTTTCGGAAGTATATTCAAGACATTCTGGAATATACTGGGACTGCCCTATCTTAATCAATACGATGCAGGAGCTTCGGATCTTGCTGATTTCTTCACGGAAAACCCTGATTACAAACCATATACAGCCCTTGAAGTTGATAAAAGAATTTTTGATCCGCAAAAAGCTCTTGATCCTCTTGACGAGAAATTTGAATGGAAAGCTGTCAAAGAATCTCCGCAGCTTGATAATGTGGAAGATATGATCCGCGACAGTAAAGAGCAAGATAAATGGAGAAAGGAGCAAAGAAAGAA
>QNDG01000160.1 GCA_003645915.1 Candidatus Zhuqueibacterota bacterium
AAAACACATATGGAAGATTCCGGATTGACTCTTCGTGAAATGGAAAAGAATATTATCTTAAAAACCTTAAGAGAGAATGATAACAACAGAACAAAAACAGCAGAATTACTGGGAATAAGCGTAAGAACCCTGAGGAATAAGCTTAATGAGTACAGAAACGAAGGTGTCGCTGTTTAGAGTATGGTATCAAATTCAGGCGAGTAATTTTTGAAAGCGGTGTGATATTTCACACCCTTTTTATCTTTAACGATTTTAAAACAGATTAAAGTTATATACGTGTTTGAAGGTTCTCATTGGGCAATGTATGCACGCGCAAAACAAGTATTTTTTTTAATACCCCAAAAATTAAATAGAGTAGATTTAAATTTACTTGCGATTTAGCATTGTTTTAATTAAAATATAAGTTACTGAAATTAACTAACCAGGGGTGGAAATGAGGAATGTTCTGGTAACCGGGGCGGCCGGTTTTATAGGCAGCCATCTTGTCGAAAAGCTTACAAAGAAAAACATAAAGGTAAAGTGCCTTGTCAGGCAGACAAGCAATGTTAAATGGATAAAAGACCTGGATGTTGAGATAATACGAGGGGATCTTGCTGTTATAGATTCTCTTGAAGATGCGGTAAAAGGTGTTGATACAATATTCCATCTTGCAGGAAGAACCAAGGCGCGCACAGAAGAAGCATTTTATACAACAAACAGCGCCGGGACAATTAATCTGTTAAAAGCAGTTGCAAAAAACAACCCGGGGATTAAGAGGTTTGTGTACCTGTCATCCGTAGCTGCTGCAGGTCCTGGGAAAAAAGGTATACCTGTTAAAGAGTCTGATCACAACATGCCAATAAGCTCTTACGGAGCAAGTAAGCTTGCAGGTGAAGAAGCGGTTATTGCTTTTTCATCGCAATTACCTGTCACCATACTGAGGCCCTCTGTTGTTTTTGGTCCGAGGGACAGGGACGGCCTTAATGTATTTAAAATAGTCGCAAAGGGGATCAGACCCAAAATAGGAATAGGCAGAAGATATTACAGTATGGTGTATGTTGACGACCTTGTAAATGTAATTATTAATTCTGCTGTAAAAAAGGCTACTACAGGAGAAACTATTTTTGTTTCTTCTTATCCTGCAGTTGAGTGGAATGAATTCTTAAAAACAATTCAGAAAGCTTTGGGCAGGAAGGTGCTTCCCGTATATGTCCCGGTCTTTATAGCTTATATTTTTACACTTTTTATTGAGTTTTTTTATTTTTTGAGGGGGCAGGAAACAATAATAAATCGTCAAAAAATTGTAGAACTAAAACAGAAGTACTGGGTATGTGATCCGGATAAACAGAAGAAATTGTTGGGCATTAAACCGGAATTTAATCTGGAAGATGCGGTAAAGATTACAGCTGACTGGTATTTGGAAGAGGGATGGTTGTAATTATTGAACAAGTAGAAGGATCTTTTCTTTAATTTCTTTTATCTTTTTTTGTGTTTTAATGCTGTCTGCTCTGTTTTTTAAAAGTTTTTCATGCTGAAGGAACAATTGCCTTTGAAGAAACGTTATTAATTGTAAACTGCTGACCCGTGAGGAGTATTGATATACAGGATTTCTTATGTTTTGTTTACTCATTTCAACAGGTACTCCGAAAAAATTAAGAATGAGTTGAGGCGAGATTTTTTTTCTTTTAAGGAATCCTTTTTTAACAAGAAATGAAAGTTCTTTGTCAAAATGTTCTGCAGTTGTTTGTATACCTGACTGACTGTAAAGATCAATCTGTGTGGCGGAACTCATATTGTTTAAAACTTTTATAGCAATAATCTGATTTTTTGAAGGAATAAAATCGAATTCAGGAGTTGTATTTGTTTTTTTCAGTTTTTTAGCGAGAGCAGAAATTATTCCTGTAACAGGTAAATATGAAGAGTTCTCATTACCGGTTCTTTTTTGAAATTCTCTGTAAAACATGTCAGAAGGGGATACAAATTTTTTATCTTTGATTTGAGGGAAATTTAATGCAGGATTTATCTTCTTCAGAAGAGATTTTTTTAATAAGAGGTTATTCTGTTTTTCGGGGAAAGGTTTTAAAATGTCATTTTTACTGAAATTCACTGGCTCTTCATCTTTAATGCTTTTTAACCGGAAGAGCATTGATTCATTATCAGGTTTTATTTTTAAAGGAGTCTGATGCGCTTTTGATTTTATTCTTAAGGATGAAAGATTTGGTTGCTTTTCAAATTCAATAGAAATGGCATGGTGATTTTTCTGCGTATAACGAGGTTTATCTGAAAAAAGAAGATATACTGAGCAGATAATCACAGCATGGAATAAAAGAGATAAGGAGATGTAGTGCACTGATTTGTTCATTTATTCTCCGCGGGAATAACGAATGTCACTCATTTTACGCACTGTTAAAAAAACAGTTCCGTTTTTTATTGAGTGTGTAATATAACAATAAGGTTTTGATATGGCAAAAAGTATTATCGTATTTTCAACAGCTTCTTCAGAGGAGGAAGCGGAACGCATTGCCGGGAATCTTGTTGAAAACCGTATTGCAGCATGTGTTAATATTATAACCGGAGTTTTATCGGTTTACAGATGGAAAGGAAAAGTAGAAAAATCCGGCGAAGTGTTGCTTATAATTAAAACAATGGAAAATAAATTTCCTTTAATAAAAGAGAAGATAAAATCTCTTCATTCTTATGATGTCCCTGAAATTATCGCTTTGGATATTGCAGGAGGAGCAGAGGGCTATTTATCGTGGATAGCAGAATCTACAATCTAAAACACAACAGGTTTATTGTTCCTCTGGGGCTTTCAATCCTGTTTCACATTCTTCTTCTATTGTTGTATCTGTTTTGGGGAGCAGGATATTTTAATCCGAAAATGCCGGTACAAAAACAGAAGAGCATTTCAGTTGAATTTTTAAGAAACAGACCGAGATCCAGAGAAGTTGTTGAAACGCCTGAAAATGCAAGAATTGAAAAACCTCCTGAAAAAGCAGACCTTGCATCTGATAAAAACGCGTATGCAAGGGATATGAATAAAGACCGGAATAGCGGTACGGAACCATTTTCACAGGGTATATCCGACGTGAGGGAACTGGCCAAAATAAAGGGAGCTTCTGTAAAACCTGCAATGCAGGGTAAGAACAAAACAAGCGGAGAAAAAAAAGATAATTATGACCAGTATGCCACGCGGGTTAAACCAAAACGTCACGCATCTGATTTCAGTAAAAATGTTTTACTTGGAAGAATGTCAAACCAATACGGCCAGGATCAGGAACAAGTGCCGTATAAGCAGACAAAGACCAGCGCTGATGATGTAGGCGGCATAAGCTTTAACACTTATAACTGGAATTTTGCGCCCTATTTGCTGGAACTTAAAAAGAGAATTCAGCGGAATATTTATCCTCCTCCTGCGTTTACACGACTGGGATTCGGAGGGGAAAATATTATCAAATTCCGCATATATCCGGACGGGAGACTTGAAGCTCTTTCTGTCTTAAAATATAACGGGGAAGAAGCTCTTGTTGAAACCAGCAGGAAAGCTGTTGAAATGTCAGCTCCGTTTATGCCACTTCCAGAGGATTTTCCTGAAAAATTCCTTGAAGTTACGGCAAATTTCAGGTATTATATAATGAACTATTAATTCGGAGAGTTTATGAGCAATTTATGGGAAATGTTTTTAAAAGGCGGAATTATGATGATTCCCCTTATGATTACATCTGTTATAGGATTTGCGGTTTTTATTGAGAGGCTGTTTTTCCTCCAGCGGAAAAAAATATTAAAACCGGAAATTGTTGAAGCTGTTGAGACATTTAAAAAATTGGAAGACATAGAAAAAATTGTATCTGTAATGGATAAAAAGGAAGGCCCTTTTATAAATATTTTAAAGGCTGCACTGGAAAACAGGGGAAGGCCGAGAGAGGAAGTAAAAGAGATTATTACGGACAGCGGAAGACATGAGGCCAGAAGCCTGGAGAAAGGTCTTGCTGTTCTTGAAACAATTGCAGGAATTTCTCCTTTAATGGGACTTTTAGGAACTGTATTGGGAATGATCAAAGTGTTTAACGTAGTATCACAGCAAGGGTTAGGACAGACAAAAGCCCTGTCAGGAGGGATTTCAGAAGCACTTGTTACAACAGTTGTAGGTTTGTTTATTGCTATTCCCGCGCTGATTGCATATAATTATTTTGATCATAAGGTTAATGATATAATACTGGAAATCGAGAAATATTCAGCAAAAGTTATAGATAAAATATCAAAATAAAAGAGCAGGATAATGATAGATTTTAATAAAAACAGACTGGATGAAATTTTTAACGGTTTCGGTTCTAAAAAAATTGCAGTTATAGGCGATTTGATGCTTGACAGGTATATCTGGGGAAGTGTTTCAAGGATTTCTCCTGAAGCACCTGTGCCTGTTGTTGAGGTTGACAGAGAAACGTATATGTTCGGCGGTGCGGCAAATGTTAATTTTAATGTGATGAGCCTGGGCGCCGGTGTTATCCCTGTTGGTCTTATAGGGAATGATCAGTTCGGCGATGTACTTGAATCACTTTTTAAAGAAAAAGGATTCCCTCTTAAAGGAATTATCAGGGATGATAAAAGAACAACAACTGTAAAAACACGAATAATTGCTCATAACCAGCATGTTGTAAGAATAGACAGAGAAGAGAGAAATCCGGTCACAGAAAGCATAAAGGGGAAGATACTGGATTACTTTGAAAGCATTATTGATTCCATTGACGGAATTATATTTGAAGATTATAACAAGGGACTTCTTGCTCCTGATCTGGTGAAATCAATAATCTCTATGGCAAAGGAAAAGGGAGTAATGACGTTTGTTGATCCGAAATATGAAAACTTTTTTGAATACAGAGGTGTTACTCTTTTTAAACCAAATAAAAAAGAGGCTGCCGATAAACTCGGTTTTAAGCTTGATTCGGATGACAATCTTGAAAGAGGCGGGGATTTGCTTCTTGATAAGATAAAGTGTGATGCTCTTTTGATTACTTTAAGTGAAAAAGGAATGGCTTTGTTTGAAAAGGGGAGGGAAAGAATAATTGTTCCGACAAAAGCAGTAAAGGTGCATGATGTATCCGGTGCTGGTGATACAGTTATTGCAACTATGGCTGTTGCAATGTGCTCCGGAGCAGATTTGCATGAAGCTGCAACAATTGCAAATCATGCAGCAGGAATTGTATGCGGAGAAGTGGGAATTGTTCCTGTGGAAAAAACGCGCCTTTATAATGAGCTCAATATTAGCTAAATTTAAGA
>QNDG01000161.1 GCA_003645915.1 Candidatus Zhuqueibacterota bacterium
CTGTTGTAAAAGAGGGGATGAGCGCTCAGGATGCATTAAAGGCAAGAGAGGCTGTAATTGCGGAAATTGAGAAAGAGAGTAAAGACAAGACAGGTCTGCGGTCAAATGTTGTTTCTCTTTACCACGGCGGCGAGTACTGGCTGTACAGGTACAAGAAATATACTGATGTGCGCCTTGTTTTCGCCCCGGAACGTCAGGCAGCTTATTTTGGCGGAGATTTTGATAATTTTACATATCCGAGATATGACCTTGATGTAGCATTTTTCAGAGTTTATGAAAACGACAAACCCGTAAAATCCGATAACTACTTTAAATGGAATCCTAAAGGTGCGTCAGACGGAGAATTGGTTTTTGTGTCAGGTAATCCGGGTTCAACTGACAGGCTTTTTACCTATGCCCAGCTTGAGTACCAAAGGGATTTCAGAGACCCCATGGTTCTGGATCTTATTAAATCGTGGATTGCAATGCTGAGAGATTATTCAAAAAAAGGCCCTGAGCAGGAACGTCGTGCACTTATAAGAATTTTCGGGCTTGAAAATGCCAAAAAAGCTATGACAGGCGAATATGAAGGCCTTCTTGATTCGACATTAATGAATAATTATAAAAAACAGGAAGACGCTTTAAGAGCAAAGATTGCAGCAGATCCTGAGCTCCAGAAGAAATACGGTGATGCATGGACTACAATTGAAAAGCTGATGTCAACTGATAAGGACAGAATTGTAAAACAGTTTTATCAGACACTGTTTGGTTCAAGGCTTTCAGGCATTGCAACAAACATTGTCAGGTATGTAGCAGAAGTTAAAAAGCCGGATTCAGAGCGTTTGAACGGTTATCATGATGCTCAGCTTGATAACCTGAAATTCGGGCTTTTTTCACCGGCCCCTATATACAAAGATCTGGAAGAGGCTAATTTTGCATGGAGCCTTAAGCTGTCTTTAAAAGGTCTTGGCAGAGATGATCCGTTTATTAAAGCTGTTCTGGGGAATAAAACTCCTGAGGAAGCAGCAAAGTATCTTGTGGCCAATACAAAACTGTACGATGTCAATTTCCGTAAAAAGCTTATTGAAGGCGGAGAGAAAGCAGTTAAAAAATGTAAAGATCCTCTGATTGTCCTTGCCCGAAAAATTGATCCTATTTTGAGAGATAATATAAAATGGAATAAGGAACATATGGAGAGTATCTTTAATGTTGCAACCGAGAAGATTGCAAAGGCAAGATTTGAAATCTACGGTAAAGATATTTATCCTGATGCTACATTTACACTACGTTTGTCATACGGTTCTGTGAAGGACTATCCGATGAATGGTACAAAGGCTCCTTACAAAACTACTCTTTACGGACTTGATGACAGAGCTATAAGCTTTGACAATAAGGGACCGTTTATGCTGCCACAGCGGTTCTGGGATAATAAAGATAAACTGGATCTTTCAACACCTGTTAACTTTGTAAGTACCTGTGATATTATCGGCGGCAATTCCGGATCACCGGTAATAAACAAAAATGCAGAAGTCGTAGGACTGATTTTTGACGGTAATATTGAAAGTCTTCCCGGAAGATTTATGTACGATGAAACAAAGAACCGTGCAGTTGCAGTACATACAGCATATATTTCCGAGGCTCTTCGTAAATTATACGGTGCTGATAAACTTGCAGACGAATTGGAAGGTGGAAAATAAAGCTAATCAATTGAAATATTAAGAAGTTTTTATTACTGCGGGAATATTCATTTTTTAAATGTAATATATGTAAGAAAATG
The DNA here is from genome assembly GCA_003645915.1 of Candidatus Zhuqueibacterota bacterium. Taxonomy (GTDB): domain Bacteria; phylum Zhuqueibacterota; class QNDG01; order QNDG01; family QNDG01; genus QNDG01. The sequence goes on from QNDG01000161.1 coordinate 1,757, forward strand.
ATTAAAAATGAATCTCCCGCAGTAATTTTTCGTATAGTATAAAAATAAAATATTCATTTCACCGGACATGTTGTTTAGCCCTAAACAATGTTCAGACAGAATATTTATTAAATTATTGTCCTTTATGAGTGTTAAAATTTAATTTTCTTAAGATTTTTGTTGCAATTGTAAAAAAAAGTTATATCATTCAGCATGACACATAATTTAGCTTGGGAGGTTCGATTAAATGATCTATTTAAAAGATTATATAGATCCTTCGCTTATCTTTTTTCTTGATAAAGATAATAAGAATGACGTAATGGAGGAAATGGCCGGTAAATTGGCGCAATCCCCAAAAATCCTTGATAATAAAGAATTTCAAAAAGCACTTTTTGAGCGGGAAAAACTAATGAGTACCGGAATTGGACTTGGTATCGCGATTCCCCATGTAAAGCATAAATCGGTAGCTGATATTGTTATAGGTATCGGTATATCAAAAAAGGGAATAGAGTGGGAATCAATTGACAACAAGCCAGTACGACTTGTTTTTATGATAGCAGGAGCGGAAAATCAGCACAAAGTTTATCTGCAGATTCTTTCGAAAATAATTCTGGCATTGAAGAAAAAAGACCGTCGTGAAAAGCTGCTTAATGCAAAGACACCTGGTGACGTAATAGTTAATTTTAAGAGCTTATAAAAATGGAACTTAACACTCTTTTATACCTTGCCATAGCATCGCTTGTGGCATTTTTTTCAAAGCGGTTAACAAATAAAATCGGACTTCCGATAGTAACCGGGTATGTGCTTTCCGGTGTAATTCTTGGTATTTCTGTTCTGAAAATTTTTCATGCTGATATTCTTGACAGGCTTGATATTGTAAATGATTTTGCTCTCGGAGTTATAGGGTTTACAATAGGCTCGGAATTGAGAAAAGCGGTTTTTAAACAGCTTGGCAAATCAATAATTTTGATTGCTCTTTTTGAGTCTGTTTTTGCATTTATTGTTGTAAGTGTTGCAATCTATATTATGGATCCGGGCAAAATATATCAGGCTCTCATACTTGGTGCTGTAGCATCTGCAACTGCTCCTGCAGCAACTGTATATGTAATACAGCAGTACAAGGCAAAAGGGCCGTTAAGTTCTACAATTCTGGCAGTTGTGGGAATTGACGATGCTTTTGCATTGATTATTTTTGTATTTGCTTCTATTGTTGCCAAGAATATTATGCTGGCTACTCACATGTCTATTGTTAGTGTTATTGCAGTACCGGTTAAAGAGATATTATTTTCTGTAATACTTGGGCTTGTTTTAAGTATTATCTATGTAATGATTTTTCGTAAGGTCAGATTCCCAGATGATCTACTCCTGGGAATTGCAGGATTTCTTTTGTGCGCTCTGGGCCTTGCCCATCAATTTCACCTGTCTGCGCTACTTGCGGCAATGACCTTTGGTGTGGGAGTAACAAATACAGACGCAATGCTTACAAACAGGAGCTCCAAAGTAACAGAGACTTTGTCACCGCTGTTTTTTGCATACTTTTTTATTTTCGCAGGAGCTCATTTAAATATCGGTCTTTTCCCTAAGATAGGATTTATGGGCCTTATTTATTTTCTTGCAAGAGCAGCAGGAAAAATCAGTGGTGCTAGTTTAGGCGCTGTATTGGGCAGAGCACAGAAAACAGTCCGCAGATATATCGGATTCTCGTTGATTCCGCAGGTTGGTGTTGCAGTTGCTTTGGCTATTGTTGTTAAAAAGGAGTTTGGCAGCGGAGAATTCGGAGATGCAGGTCTTAATCTTTCGGTTCTTGTAATAAATATTTTGCTGTTTACTACAATTATCACAGAAGTGCTTGGGCCTATTTTGACAAAATGGGCATTAACAAAATCAGGCGAGAGACAAGTTTAATTTTAAAGATCTTTACGGAGGATCTTCAATGTTTCTTATTATAATACACCTTTTTAAGACAGAATACAAAGATGATATACTTATGGCGTTAACTTCCTGCGGTATTGAAGACGGATGCACATTTGAGGGGATGAATCTGCAGAAAATTCTTGAGCATGATTATCCGCTGTTCAGAGGGCTTGTTCCTTCAGAGAGTGATAAGCAGAGATTTTCAATATTGATTACTGCAACAGTTGATTCTATGGAAACAGTTGAATCGTTTACAAATCTTCTTAATGAAGCTGATATTGACATAATTAATGAAAATGTCCTTCAACTTATTGCAATTCCTGTGGCTAAGGTAATTGGTAAGGGTGTTGATTGGGAAAAATAGCTTTCTCGCTTTAGTCAGATAAGATATTTTGTTTGGCTTACAGAAAATTGTAAGGCGGAAATATTATTTTAAGGGGCCGGATAAACTATTTACAGCTATATGTCTTCTTTAACAATTCCAAATCTTATAGTCTATCAGTTATTAAAAATAGATCAGCTAAATGACTGAAAAATTAAAAAGTCTTTTTTCTCTGCATTTTTCAATTATACTATTCGGTTTTGCCGGTCTTTTCGGAAGAATGCAGGTTCCTTCTATTGTAGTTGTTTTAGGCAGGGTCTTTTTTGCATCTTTGTTTCTTATGATCCTTTCTGCCAGTTACAAAAGGAAAGAAAAAATATCTTTTAAGAACTTAACTGTTCTTTTTGGCGCAGGTATTCTGCTGGCTCTGCATTGGCTGACATTTTTTCATTCCATTGCTCTTTCTTCGGTTTCAGTAGGGCTTATCTCATTTTCAACGTTTCCGGTTTTTGTAGTTTTTATGGAGCCGCTTTTTTTCAAAACCAAAATAAAAACTGCTCATATTGCAGCGGCATTTGTTGTTTTTTCCGCAATATTTCTAATAATTCCTGATTATGATTTTTCTGATAATATTACTCAAGGTGTTGTCTGGGGAGTATTTTCAGGGTTTTTATTCAGCCTGATAACCTTGATAAACAGAAAATTTGTAAGGGACATCCATCCGGTTAAAATTGCATTTATTCAGGACAGCGCTGCTTTTTTTACGCTGATTCCCTTTGGATATTCTTTTTTGCCTTCACTGAGTATTACCAATGTTATGATGTTGATTTTACTTGGTGTTTTCTGCACAGGTATTGCACACACATTTTATATATTCGGCTTAAAACACTCAACAGCAAGGAAAGCAAGCATATTAACGAGTATGGAACCTGTATACGGAGCGTTGGCTGCATTTGTTATTTTTCATGAGACTCCCGGTTTAAAAGTTATTGCAGGCGGAATAATTATAGTAGCGGTTTCAATATTTATTTCCTTTTCCGAAAACAGAAATAGTCAATAAAACCAAAATAATTTCTTTTGTTTAAATGTCCTTTTATTCACTAAAGAATTTTGGAAATTAAAATAAATTTTATATTTTAATGTCTGACCCGTTTAGTCTGTCATAGAAAAGTTATTCGGGTAGTGCAGCAATTTAGTTCAATGTGCATTGATCGGTCCGGAGAAAAAATGAAACGGGTGTATCTATTATACTTTATTTTATTTTTA
>QNDG01000162.1 GCA_003645915.1 Candidatus Zhuqueibacterota bacterium
AATAACGCCTGGGTTTACTTTTGATTCTGCATTATCAAAAGGTCCTTTTTCAATAACTTCCACAACTCTTAGTCCGTTGCCGTTGTATTTATTATCAAAAAAGAGTCCGAGGCTTGCTGTTCTGTCTCCGTTTTCAACTCTGGGACGGTAACGGCATCCTGTATGAGATGCATTAAGCTCTCCGAGAAGTTCGCTCATCATCTCTGCAAAATCAAAATTATTGTCTATGTAGGGCAGAAATTTAACATACTCTTTTTTATAATAATCCCAATCCACATTCTGCAGATTCTTTACATAAAACTTTTTAACAACCTGGCGCCACATGTGTTCAAACAGATACTGTTTTTCAGCAGGGTTATTAAGGCTGAGCTCTGCTGCAAAAGAAACAGGCTTTCTCTTGTTGGACCCCACCTCGATCTTTGTTATTTTACCGCCGGAAAACAGAAATAATGTTTTACCTTTTTTATCCATATGCAGTGTGCCGCCGCGCCCGTGGAGTTTAATCAAAAGTTTGGTCTCATTCTCTCTGATATTTCTGACCCAGAGATCGTGCCCCCCTTCAAATTTACTGAGATAGTAAAGCTTCTCTCCGTCAGGAGACAATACTGCATCAGCAAGATTTGACGAGTTTATTGTCAAACGCTTAATGCGGTCTTCAATATTTTTGAAATCAATCTTTACAGGTTCTGTTTTTTCTTTCTTTTTATCTTTGGAGCCATTTTTATCGGATTTATCAGAATCCTTTTTCCCGTCTTTCTTTTTCTGTTCTTTCAAATTCTCATAATCTTCCTTGCTCAGATTAAATTCATCCCAGGCTTTTTTATCAAAAAACATTGCATAAACATCACTCTGAGCACCCCAGCTTCCGTGGCTTCGCAGTCCCTGCTTGTCGGAAAACCAGATCATTCCTTTGCCTTTAAGAATCCATTTGGAGTGGTTGTCAGAATAGCCGCTGTTTGTCATGTTTCTTATTTCACCCTTTCCATCAGCACTTACAAGCGCAATATCACTGGAAAAAAGCATATTTGGTGAATAGTCTGCAAGAAACCATTTCCCGTCCGGAGACCACTGATACCACTGATCTCCGTCACTGTATGAGTAATTAAGATTACCTGGCAGAACTGTTCTTACTTTTTTTGTTTTAAGATTGATAACCCTAAGAGTAGTTCTCTCTTCAAGATATGCGACCTCTTTACCATCAGGAGAAAACGCGGGCTGGAACTCCTCTTTTGAGGTTGCTACAACAGGTTCTTCTTTTAAAAGTGTTGATCTGTAAAAATGTTTCTCATCATCGCGGACTATTGAAGTTTTATAAACATCCCAGGATCCGTCTCTTTCTGTTGCATAAAGAAGACTCCTTCCGTCAGGACTAAAGCTTACGGATCTCTCCTGCTGAGGCGTATTTGTGATCTGTTTTGTTGTTGAATAATCTACAGATGTAACATATACTTCGCCCCGTACAATAAACGCGACTTCTTTGCCATCAGGAGAAACCGCCATATCTGTTGCGCCGCTGCGGATTACTTTATAATCCACTGTGTTCTCTTTTACATCAGAATATATTTTAATTGCAACCTTTGCCGGTTTCTGTCCCGGTTTCTTTGTGTAGATTTCACCGTCATATCCGAAACACAGAGTTCCTCCGTTTGATATGGAAAGAAATCTTACGGGATTTCTCTTAAAAAAAGTAATCTGAGTTACATTATCAGGATTACTGACTGGAAAAGCGCAAACATTAAAAGTACCGAATTTTTCGCTCAGATAATATATTTTCGAATCATCAGGAGAAAACAGAGGATTACGGTCTTCACCGTTAAAACTTGTCAGCTTTGTATATTTTTTTGCAGAAAGATCGTACATCCATACATCTCTTGTTACAGAAGAAGTATGATGTTTTCTCCAGTTATCTTCATATCCTTTTATATCATGATATACAATTTTTGTACCTTTTTTATTAAAACAAACATCCAATGCCGGTGTTGTAAGTATTTGAACAGGCCTTCCGCCCTTTACAGAAACCTTGTATAATTCCGGCAGTCCGCCTGACGGGAACTGTACGTTTTTGTAATCATCCATAATGTGAGCAGAAAAAACCACATATTTACCGTCAGGAGTAAATGCTGACGGGAATTCGCCTGCAGAATGAGTAGTCAGGCGTTTTGGAACCCCGCCCTTCGCAGAGACAATATAAACATCGTAATTCCCGTGTCTGAAAGAGGCAAATGCAATAAACTTACTGTCAGGTGACCACACAGGCATAAAATCATGGGCTTCGTGAAATGTCAGAGGATAGGCTCTTCCGCCTTCGCTGTCTACACAGTAAATATCTCCCTTGTATGAAAACGCTATTGTTTTTCCGTCCGGTGATATTGCAGAATATCTCATCCAAAGCGGATTATCCGCAGCATACAAAACAGCTGCAGAAAAAATTAACAGAAAAATAACAAAAATCTTTCTTACCATTACTTTCCCTCCTTCACAAAATGTTCAAAATGTTTTATATATGACTCAGATTTTATTTTTACGTAAAAATCTTCCGATTGTTGCAAAATACTTACACTCCAATAAATAAACTATGGAAAATTCATTTTGTAAGCATCACTTTCAGAACTCTTTTTCCCATTACATAAAACACTTTCTTCTTCAAAGATTATACGTTAAAATCAACAGGGCATTTAGCCCAAAGGTTTTTCTTCATTCACTTGTAAGGGATAATGCGCTATTAATTTCATACCGTCAAAAGACTGGCCTGATACAAAAGATGTCACAGCAATAAATAAAGCTAATGTAAAGCTCTTTACTCTCATTTTTGTCTCCTTTTTGGAAATTTAAGAACAAACAAAAAAACGTTAGAAGAATTTTACAAATGTTTAAGGACAAATTCTACCGTGGCAAAACAGTATAATATATAATACTCAAGCCAGGGAAAAAGTCAAAATAATTCTACCAGCTTCTTCATACATAGACAGATTGTTGCAGATCTGTAATTTATTCATTGAATCCGGATTATGCTTATCTTTGATAATTTTCAAAATATAAGGCAAAGTGGAAAAATGAAAAAGGTATAGGTATAGGAATATGGCAGTGATGTTTTCTCCGGTATCTGAGAATCTTCGAATAGTGTCTTTCCCCTCCCGATTCTCCTTAATAAAGAAATATAATAGTAAGAATCGGGAAAATCTCCGACCCGAAATGCAAGGGATTTATTTTTAAAAAAATCCTGTTGACAATAGGCACACATTTTCGTATAATACAATTATGAAATACCTGACTTGGGACAATGAAAAAAATAAACAGCTAAAAAAGGAGCGAAATATCTCTTTTGAAATAGTTTCTTATTTTATAGAGACAAAACAGATTTTAGATATTATAAGGCATCCGAATGAACATAAATATCCCGGCCAAAAAATATTTATAATTTCTTATAATAATTATGTATATTTAGTTCCTTTTGTTGAGAATGAATCTCAAATATTTTTAAAAACCATTATACCAAGCAGAAAAGCAACAAAAAAATATTTAAAGGGTGATAAAAATGGATAAATTTGACAGTTATGAAAAGGATATCCTGAAATCTTATGAAAAAGACGAGTGGGTTTCAGTGGATAATCCGGAGGAAAAGAAAGAAGAGTATGCTCAGTATGCAAAATCTACTTTCTTAAAAAATAAGAGAATAAACATCCGGATATCTGAGAAAGATTTTATTGATATAAAACAAAGATCATTAGAAGAAGGACTTCCGTATCAGACATTAATTTCATCTATTATTCACAAATACGTTTCCGGAAAATTAACAGAAAAAAGATAACTTCTGCAAAACCATAAACCGGATCTGTACCGAACCGGCTTATTAAAATCCCATCCGGTTTATATCCTCTCCCTTGACTTTTTCCCTGATATTTTGTAAACTTACAGTGCTCAGAAAATTGAGTTATTCAGACTCCGAGTCTTGTTCCCTACGGGTGGCTTACCTATGGGAAAAGACCGACAGGGTCCGGCCGGAAACAGCCGTGCCTCCCGTACTTGGAAAGGAGTTAAAATGATACCGGCATTATTTCTACATACCGCTTTCTTTTTATCTCCTTTCCTTAAAGATATTCCGTAATCCGGATTGTATTGGGGCAGTATAATGGATCAGATAGGACGCGGTATTTCAGACGCGGTAAAAATAATTCTGTCATTTGACAGAGAATTTTTGCAGATAGTTTCAGTTTCCATAAAAGTATCAACTGCATCTACTCTGCTTGCATCTATTCTCGGAATACCTGCAGGAATTTTTATCAGCACTACCAGGTTCCCCGGACGTGATTCAGTAAAAACTGTGCTCAGCACTTTAATGTCCCTGCCCACTGTTGTTGTGGGACTCACAGTCTATGCGTTTTTATCCCGCAGCGGCCCTCTTGGATCCATGAAACTGCTCTATACTCAGGCTGCAATAATCATAGGCCAGACAATTCTGATATTCCCGATAATTACTTCCCTGACAATCTCAGCTGTAAGCACTATGGACAGAAGAATTAAGGAGACTGCGCTTTCTCTCGGAGCAAATCAGTCTCAGGCTTTCAGAATCTTTCTTAAGGAATCAAGATACGGAATAACTGCTGCTGTTATTGCAGGGTTCGGCCGGGTGTTTGCCGAAGTAGGAGTCTCTATGATGCTCGGCGGAAACATACGCCACTACACCCGGACAATTACAACTGCAATCGCTCTTGAAACAAGCAAGGGAGCTTTTTCCATGGGCATTGCTCTCGGAGCTGTACTCCTTGTTGTGGCCTTTGCAATAAATATCGTGTTTTTACAGTTCCAGAGATATGCAGGCAGATAAAAATGTACTTACTTGAAAATATAAAATTTTTTAGAAACAAATTCAATCTTATAGTTGACAACCTTAAAATAGAAAAGGGTAAAAGTTACGCAATTGTGGGGCCCAACGGATCCGGCAAATCAACTCTTCTTGAGCTTCTTGCTCTTCTGCAAAAACCGGATTCAGGTACAATTATTTTTCAGGGGCGCAGAGTAAAGCACAATAATTCCGGACAGATCTTAAACATGCGGCAGCAAATCAGCACCTTACTGCAAAATCCCTATCTCTTTAAAACAAGCGTAATATCTAACATTCAGGCAGGGCTTAAAATAAGAGGGATTTCTGAAAAAGAAATTTCAGAAAGATGCAGTAAAATAATGGATGAACTTAAAATCTCTCATCTTGCAGACCGGCATGTGCGTACTCT
>QNDG01000163.1 GCA_003645915.1 Candidatus Zhuqueibacterota bacterium
TATTAGGATGGATGAAAAAATTAAATTTAGATCCGATTGAATGTAAAAAAATATGTCAAAAAATTGGTAGAAAATTTTTGCGGGGAGATTATTTCGATCGGGCATGGGATAAACTAAACCGTAATATCGAAATTCTGAGATAACAGAATAAAACCATTTTAACTGAAAGGATTAAATTATGAATTTTGATCAATTAGTACAGAAAATCATGAGGGAGGATGGAATACCATATTCCATGGCCCTAAAACAGGCCGATCTCGAGACGGGTTTTAACCCGCTGGATCGGAGAGCCTGGGAGATCTGGAGAGAGCAGAAAAATCTCGGAGATCAGAAAAATTACTCCTGGTGTTTGAGAGAGGCGCTCAGACAGGATCCCAGTCTCCGGAATTGGACTTATTCAAATCTGAGACCTGATAAGGTGAAATAAATTTTTTTGGACGGGCGGCAGTTTCTCTTTCAACTCCTCTTTTCTGCCGTCCAACCCAAAAAAACGGTAAACAGAAATGGCATAAATTGAAAAACAGCAACAGTCTAATCCGTTGCAGGTAGTTGAGTTACAAACGACTCCCATGCCCATGTTCAATAAAATCGTCCGTGTGAAAAATGCCAGGAGCGCGAGGCGATTGATGGGTAAAATCATACTTGAGTTCCAGAAAAAAACTATTAACAGCAATGACGCGAAAACGCTCTCATATCTGGTCAGCACATACCTCCAGGCCTGTTCTGTTGCGGATATCGAAGAACGGATTAAAATTCTCGAAAATAAATAAAAAGGAGACATTATGAAATATGATGATTTAGAAAAAAGATTAGAAAAATTAGAACAGGATGTGATCCCCCCATTAGCAGATCTGACTATAGTCAGAAAACTGATAACGGGAGATGATAAAAATGGAACTATTTTGAACCGACGTACAATTAAAATACCATTAACTAAAAACAGAAAATAGTTAAATTTTTATAGTGTGTGTCAGTAGCGCTAAAATGTCATATACTAATTAGTAATCGATTTTCTGTCATGACTGGTAGCGCTAAAACGGTGACAGGAATATAAATGGAGTGTGATGTAATGGAAATATTAAAAGACTATCATAGAAAATATCTGACACTTGATGAGGTATGTAATTTATGCCGGTGTAGTAAAAAATTTGTCTATAAATGGATGGCCAGGGGAAAATTTCCCGGAGTTACCCGAGTAGGGCGAACACTTCTTTTTAGAGAACAGGAAATCGAGCGGAGATTGGCTAACGGATGTCTACTGTTACCATGAATAAAAAATTTTATATAGCCCTTCAGAGAGTTTTATGGTATTTTATAGATAGCGGAGGATACTCAGAAAGGAATTATTTATCATGAGTATCCGTGAAATAAAAAATGGGGTTTTTCATGTACGTGTACGACGGACCAAGGTTAATGGTGAGTTAGCAGAAAAGAGTAGAACTGTCAGAGGTACAAAGAGAGACGCTATAAAAATCGAGAGGAGTTTTATTGATGAGTTAGAAAACTCATTCAGCTCTTTGACACATAAAATAAAAACAGTTGCAGATGCACTTGATTATTATTTTACCGTAAAAGGTAATAGTATTAGTTATCGGGCCGTAAGAGCCGCAGCAGATCGGTTGAGGCGTGATATAGGTCATGTAGATGTGACACAACCGTCTTTGAGAAATATATTTGCTCAGTATTGGTTATCACTGGAAACCGTGCCATCAAAACGGAGGTTAGGATCCTATCTCAGCGCCTCTCATAAAAATAAGGTATTGAAAGTATTGAATGGGGCGCTGGAACTATGTCGTAAACATGGTTTTTTGAGAGAGAATTACATATACCGGTGTTTTGACTATCACTCAGAATTAGCTGCCGCCCGGGATCGTGTTTTTTCTCCTTCTGAAATTGAAGTATTATTACGTGTCATGAAAAGAGTTGATTCATATCTCTATTGGCCATTCAAGTTTTCTGTGAAAAATCCAATCAGAAAAAATGATATGAAAAAATTATTGAAGACCAATTTTAATATGTTAAAGCCATGGGTACAATTCATACCTGAAAAAACGCAAAAGGGTTATGGACCGAAAGTAACAACTTTATTGGAACTGGATGAAGAAATTATTGATTATTTTCATTCAATACCTGCAGAATGTCCATATCTGTTTTACAGGATTATTAATGGTATGTATGTTCAAATAGGTGATTTTACGTCTCATTGGTATTATATATTACGTTTAGGCAGGGCTGAGAAACCGAATGACCGGTCATTTCTTGCCGATGTGCATTGGCATGATACCAAACATAATGGCGTTACACATTACCTGGATAATGGCTATGATTTACAGGATCTGAAAAATTTAGGTATTCAGTATAGTGATATTTTAGTTGATAGATATTATCATTTTTCGGCAGAGAAAGTTTTATCCAGAAAACAGAAAAGTGTCTTGAAATCGGACCTGATGGCGCAGGCAATGGCGTTTTAGCCTTGCAAACCGCGTGGTTATGCGGTTAGTTATAAGCCAAAATGGTTTAAAAAACCTAAACCTCCCAAACATATTAAACCTAAAAAAATAATAACTCCTAAAAGAAAATAGCACCTATTTTTTGCTTTAGAAATGTCTCTCACATCTATATAATATATTATAGGAGATAATTAATTATTTTTAACCACAAAAAGGGAGCAAAAATGAGAAATAGGTCTTTTGAAAAAAATTATTTAAAAATAAGAAATAAGAAAAACAGGGTTTGGTCTGATACAGATAAACTAAAGATTTATACTCTTAGGAAAGAAGGGATTACAGCTCAGGAAGTGGCTAGAAAATTTAAAACAACTATTATTCACATATATAATATTACCCGATTAACTAAAAGGGGCCTTAAAGAAAAATGTTACATTTGTGGGCATAAACTAACCAAAAAAGAAAAAACTCAAAAAAGATTAATAAAAATCTGTTCTAAATGCAGGGCTTCTACTAGTAGATATAAATTGAGACGAAGAAAAAAAGCTTTAAAACAGGGCTTGTGTGGAGTTTGTGGAATTAATCCAGTAATTCCGGGATATACATCTTGTAAAAAATGTATTTCATCAACATATAGGCGTCGTATACGGCAAGGTTTATGTGGTCAGTGTGGAAAGAATCCCATAAGTGAAAAAAGTAAATGTTTCTGTTTAATGTGTCTAACTAAAAATAAAATAAAAAAATGGGAAAAAGTACATGCATAAATGGAATGAACATGAATGGGATGATTTACAACACGTAAATATTAATAGTAATCAAGCCCCTTGTAAAAAATGCGGGGCGGATCTTCTTGATATAGGTAATTTTATTTATCTTGAAAGAGTAATAAAAGAGCCTTTATATTGGGAAGAATTATGTCAGTGTAAAAAGTGTGGAACAAAATTTGTTCTACACTATGACATATTTGATAATGAGGGTCATATATATTCCAGAATCTTTTCAGAAGATGTTAATAATCCTAACTATAATTGGCAGGAAACTTTGAATGATGAGCAAAAAAGTATGATTTCTAATCATCTGTTAATATGTGAAATATGTAGAGATCGATTATCAACCGAAATTCTAACTGATGCTTGGTTTAGGGGCTTTTTAAAAGAATTAAGAGCAAAATAGAAATAAACGATTATGAAAATTTATTTAATAATCTACTATTAATTAATATAGTTATAAGAAATTGCCAAGAAAACCGTATGTTTGCATCGGAGATGATTGTCCAGACTATGAAATTTCTATAGACAGGGACTTAAATGCATCTCTAAATATTAGAAATACAGGAATAAATACGCTGGGAACACAGCGGAATTAATGCTTGCAGAGAAGGTTCATTAGACCGTCGTTGAAGCAAGAAAAAGAATGTTTAGTTTAATAAACGGAAGCCTTGGGATTTGCTTCAAAGAGTGTCACATGTATTTTAAAACATATGACTATATTACCGGTGAAATTCTCAGCCAAACCGAAAAACTCGATTTCGGAGATATTTTTCAAAACAGGCACTGTGTAAAACCCTTAGTATTTAAAATCTTTTCTGATACTGAAACATCAATTTCCAATTTTAAAATTTATTTAGAGAATAATGGTTGGCCCCAATCTGAGTTTGGTTATTATATATCATCTACTTTTGAATCCGGTATTGAATCAGGCAGTACTAAACTCTCAAATCATTTTACAGCAGTTCCTGATGCTTCTTCTACTTCTCCTCATGGCGTTTCTATAGGATGGGATACTACATCTTCATATTACATATGGTTAGATACTCAAATAACTGACCAAACCGGTAATACTCAAGCAAATTTTCGTTTTTTCTTTGATTACAGTTAAAATTTTTATTGTTATTATACAAAATATATTTAATAATCTATAAATATATTTTGTATAATGGGTATTTTAATTATGTCTAAAACATATTATGATATACTTGAAATTTCTTTAGATTCTTCAGGGGCCGAAATAAAAAGGGCCTATCGTAAACTGTCTATAAAGTATCATCCGGATAAGAATCCTGACAAGAACTCAAAAGAAAAATTTCAAGAAATAAAGGAAGCTTATGAAACTCTAAAAGACCCTGATTTAAAAGAGAAATATGATAAATCAATATTACCTAAAACAAAAAGGAAAAAAATAAAAAAAGGCAGTGATTTAAAAATAATTATCAATGTAACTCAAGAAGATCTAATTTTAGAAAGAAGAAAGCGCATTATGACCCAACGAAAGGGTCTATGTACTCAATGTAATGGAACTGGCTCCTTTTTAAAAAAGACAAAAAAGTGCAAATTTTGTAACGGAACCGGATTACAGGGCCTTGCTTTAGTCATGGGGAATCGTAAAAACTGTAAACATTGCGGAGGATCCGGGAATTTGCCGGAAGGGAGTTTTTGCTCAGTTTGTAATGGCTCTGGATTATATAAAGAAACTATATATCATGAAATAATTTTAAATCCAATGTCTGATTATTATATATTAAAGGGCTTGGGTAATTTTTGTTACTGCGGAAAAGCCGGAGATTTAATAGTTGGACTCAATATAATAAAAAATTCCAGTTATGAGATAAAAGGAAGAAATATTTCAGGAGATATTAAAATCAGTCCAGCTCAAGCAATTTTGGGAGATAAATTAAATTTAAATGTGTTTAATCGACAGATTAAAATAGATATACCTTCTGGCACTCAGAATAAACAAATTTTTGAAATAGAAAATGGAGGTATAACCTATAAAA
>QNDG01000164.1 GCA_003645915.1 Candidatus Zhuqueibacterota bacterium
AATAATGCTGGATACATTTAATGATAAAAACAATGCATATCTTTTTGTTGTAAATTCTCTCGGCACACAACTTGACGGTACAATTTCCGATAACGGAAGAACAGTTGATATTAAATGGGATACTGAATGGAAATCAGCATGCAGAAAATTTGAAGGCGGGTGGAGTGCTGAAGTTGCCATACCCTTTAAATCAATAAAATATAAAAACCTCGGAGATGTGTGGGGTATTAATGTGGGGCGATCCGTATCAAGATTAATGGAATTTGATTTTTCATCAAAAGATCTTGTTAATATGTACCGGGTGTCTCAGTTTGCACAATTAACGAATATGAATAAAGTAAGGCCGTCTGTAAAAAAACACTCGTTTATCCCGTATGTTCAGGCGCAGTTTGAACAGGGAGAAAAGATGAAGAATGAGGCCGGCTTTGATTTACGTTACAATCCGGTAAGCAGTATCGGAGTGGAGCTGACAGTGAATCCGGATTTTGCAACTATTGAGGGAGATGTTGAAAGGGTAAACCTTACCAGATTTGAAATGAGTTATCCTGAAAAAAGACCTTTTTTTCTGGAAGGTGCGGAAAATTACCAGACAAGAATAAGGCAGTTTTATTCAAGACGTATAGGAGAGATCCCCTGGGGAATTAAAGTATCAGGCAAGGCAGGTAAATTAAAAATAAACGGGCTTGTTACAAGCTCGGATCCTTCCACAGCAGGAGCTGATGTTGATTCCGGGAAAAATGCAACATATTATGTTTTCAGGATAAACAGAGAATTTAAAGGCGGTTCAACAATTGGTATCCTGGGTGCAAACAGAACATACGATTCGGAAAACAGAGGTTCTGTTGGTCTGATTACAACGCTGTTTTTTACAAAGTATTTTGGTATGACTTCTCAGCTTATAAAAACTTACGGCCCGGACCAAAGTCCCTGGACATTTTTTATAAGACCTGCATTTGATTCTCAGTTCACCCATTTTCACGTAAGATATTCAAGTTACGGCGAGGGAGTGAGGGAAAATATCAATCCCATAGGATTTATACGCGATGACGACAGAAAGGAATTTGACACAAATCTGGGGCATACATTCTGGATTAACAGATACGGAATCAATTCAATTGAATCTTCTGTAAATTACAACAGGTATTACAGCCAGAAGGGATATTTAAGAAGTTATGACACAGATCTGTCTTTAGAAATTACATGGCTTAAAAAATGGTCTCTGGAAATATCCTATAATGACAGGTTTTATGCAGAGTACAAAGATATTTTTGAGAAGGATTTCAACAATAATATGGCAGGTGCAGAATTAAAGTATGATAACAAGCAGGGCATGATCCTTTCTGCAGAGTATTCAAAAGGTTTTAATTTTGACAGAGATGTTGAAGTTGTTTCCGGTGCTGTTGATTTAACTCTTATGAAGGGCTGGAATGCAGAATATAAATTTGAAAGAAACTGGTTCAGGCCCTTTGATCCTAAGGACAACAGCTGGATTCATTATGTGAGAACCAGTTATTATATTAATAAAGATATGTTTTTAAAACTTTTCTATCAGACCAGAACAAGCATGAGAAGAAACTGGTTTGATTCTGATAATGAGCTTTTGCGGAAAACATTTCAGGCTGTTTTTGTGTGGAGATTCCTGCCGCCGTTCGGATCAATACAGTTTGCCTATCAGGAAGGGACATTAAGATATACTGAGACAGAGGCATCCGGAAGGACTCTTTTTACAAAGCTGTCGTGGGTGTTTTAGATTATTAATATCAGGCAATATGGGTGTGATGTTAAAAGAGAACGAAAAAATAGAACTAAAAAGATCTACTTCATTATTAAAAGAAGCCATAATTTCTATTGTTGCTATTTTAAATAAACATGGAAAGGGTGAATTGTATTTTGGTATAGATTCAAAGGGCAATATAAGAGGGCAGCAGGTTACTGAAAAAACACTCAGGGATATATCGCAAAGAATTGCTCAGAATATTGAGCCCAGAATTTTTCCAAAGATAGAAAAGGTGACGCTTGAAAAAAAGGATTGTATAAAAATATGTTTTAAAGGAGATGATAAACCATATTTTGCTTTTGGTATTGCATATATTCGTGTTGCAGATGAAGACAGAAAATTATCTCCTGCTGAATTAAGAAGATTTATATTAAAAGCAGAGGCTTATTCCGGTAAGTGGGATAAAAATCTGACAGAAGTTTCTGTTGATGAGATAAACAGAGAAACTTTTAACGATTTTTTAATAAAAGTAAAAGAAGCAGGACGATTAAAGATTAAAACCGAAAGTAGGCTTTCTGTTCTTAACAAACTTGAATTAATCCGTCATGAAAAACTTACAGAGGCAGCAAAATTTCTTTTTACTGATAAACACTCAATGGAGGTTCAGGCAGCTGTTTTTGCAGGGAAAGATAAGGTAACTTTTCTGGATATAAAAAAATTCAACGGCAATCTTTTTGATTTACTTGATCGTACGGAGCTATATCTTAAGGAAAGACTCAGTTGGAGGGTTGTTATCGGACGCAAGGGTATGGAGCGAGAGGAAATACCTGAAATACCAATTGCAGCTTTAAGAGAGGCGTTAGTTAATTCATTAATTCATCGTGATTTTTCAAATCCCAAAGGAAATGAGATAGCAGTTTTTAAAAACAGAATAGAAATTTATAATCCCGGGTTTTTCCCTGAAGGATTGACACCTGAAGATTTTATATACGGAGAAGAGCATTCATATCTTCGTAACCCAAAAATAGCAGAGATTTTCTATTATACGAAAGATGTTGAACGGTGGGCCTCAGGGCTTAAGAGAATATATGATGAATGTACAAGGAGTAAGGTAAAAGTTGAATTCAGAATACTTAAAACAGGTTTTGTGACAATATTTTACAGAAAAAAAGAGAATAAAAATCGGTTAAAACCTGAAATACTTGTAAAGGAAAATGGAAAATACTTCTATAATAAAAACACAGAAAGTTCGGTGAAAAGTTCGGTGAAAAGTTCGGGGAAAATTGTACACATGATATCTGATAATCCTAAAATTACAATCCCTGAAATGGCCGAAGCACTGGGAATAACAACAAGAGCTGTTGAGAAACAGATTGCTAAGCTTAAGCGGGAAGGTAAGATTAAACGTATAGGTCCGGATAAAGGGGGTTATTGGAAGGCTCTTGATTAATCAGGAGAAACAATATTAAAGAGAATTAAATTTTCCCTTACCCCCAAGAGAAAGCCGGAGCAGAGAAGGCTCCGGATAAAGAAGGTCATTGGGAAATCTGCGATTAATGTATTAAGGATGGTGTTTATGAAAAAGAATGTTTTTTTGTCAGTATTGTTTTGTGCTGTCAGTCTTGGGCTGTATGCTCAGGTACATGACTGGGAAAATCCCGAAGTTATTGCAATAAATAAAGAGATGCCCCATGCAACATTAATGCCCTTTGCATCTGTAAACCAGGCTGTTTCCGGAGACAGATTAAATTCGGATTTCTGCAGACTGCTTAATGGAGAGTGGAAATTCAATTGGGTTGAAACACCTGATAAAAGACCAGTTGATTTTTATCAAACAGACTTTGATGATTCAAAGTGGAGCACAATTCCGGTACCTTCAAACTGGCAGATGCTCGGGTACGGAACACCGATCTATACAAACGTCAGATATCCGTTTAAAAAGAATCCTCCGTTTATTGCAAACGATAACAACCCTGTTGGCTCTTACAGAAGATATTTCAAAGTACCATTGGACTGGAAAGAGAGACAGATTTTTATACATTTCGACGGGGTTGAATCAGCTTTCTATCTCTGGATTAACGGAGAAAAAGTCGGATACAGTCAGGGAAGCAGGACACCTGCTGAATTTAATATAACTCCCCTTTTAAAAGAGGGAGAAAATCTGCTTGCAGTTGAAGTTTACAGATGGTCTGATGGATCATATCTTGAAGATCAGGATTTCTGGCGTTTATCGGGGATATTCAGAAATGTTTACATATATTCGGTTCCTCAGGTGTTTATCTGTGATCTTGAAATCAGCGCAGGTTTGGATGAAAATTACAGGGACGGTATTTTAAAGGTTACAGCAAGAATTAAAAATCTTGGCAAAACAGGAGTTGAACGTCCTTCTGTTGAAGTTGAACTTCTTGACAGCTCAGACAAAAGTGTGCCTGATGTAAAACTCAAAGGCAGCGCTGTTTATGTTCAGCCTGGAGCAGAAACAATTATCCCTGTAAAATGTACTGTTCACGAGCCATTGAAGTGGTCTGCAGAGAAACCAAATCTCTACACTGTCATTGTCCGTTTAAAAAACAAGCAGGGAGAGGTAATAGAAATTTTATCCGCTCATGCAGGTTTCAGAACAGTGGAAATTAAAGGAGGAAAGCTTCTTGTAAACGGAAAACCGGTTTTAATCAAAGGGGTGAACCGTCACGAGCACGATCCTGTTACAGGCCACTTTATTACAAGAGAATCCATGATCCGGGATATCAGGCTTATGAAAAGGCTGAATATTAATACAGTAAGAACCTGCCACTATCCTGATGATCCTTTTTGGTATGAGCTTTGTGATGAGTACGGACTCTACGTGATTGACGAGGCAAATATAGAATCCCACGGTATCGGGTACAATCCCGAAAAAACCCTTGCAAACAGACCGGAGTGGGAAAAAGCACATTTGGACAGAATTTACAGTATGGTGGAAAGAGATAAAAATCATCCCTCTGTGATTATCTGGTCAATGGGTAATGAAGCTGGTAACGGTACAAATTTTGAAGAGGCTTATCTCTGGATTCACAGCCGTGATCCTTCAAGACCTGTACACTACGAAAGAGCCGGCCAGAGGTGGAATACTGATATTGTGTGCCCCATGTACTCAAGAATTTCTACTCTTGTCCGTTATGCTGAGGAGAAGCATGACAGGCCTCTTATTATGTGCGAATATGCTCATGCAATGGGAAACGCAATCGGCAATCTTGCCGAATACTGGGAAGCAATTGAGTCCTATGACCAGCTTCAGGGAGGCAGTATCTGGGACTGGGTTGATCAGGGAATCCTTCGGAAAGACAAGGCTGGAAGAAAATTTTATGCTTATGGCGGAGATTTTAAAGATGAGCCGAATTCAGGTAATTTCTGTATAAACGGAGTTGTGTTTCCGGACAGATCCCTTCCTCCGAAGGTATGGGAAGTAAAAAAAATATACCAGAACAT
>QNDG01000165.1 GCA_003645915.1 Candidatus Zhuqueibacterota bacterium
CAATTAATAAACAGTATTTTGAATGGGTGTTTGGTCTGGATTATACATTCCGCTCCCAGACTTACATAATGGCTGAATTTTATCAAAACAACTCCGCAGAAACAGATTATCACAATTACAGGTTCAACAACTGGATGCAGTACATGATGGCTGAAACAAAGACAATTACAAGAAACCAGTGCTATATGATGATTCAGCATCCTGTTAATGATCTTATGACAGCTTCAGTTTCCGGATTGTACAGTTTTTCCGATAACAGTTATGCTGTTTTCCCTACGCTTGCATATAATATTTTTGAGAATATGGATCTTACGTTAATAGGTAACTTATATTTTGGTAAAAAAGGTACTGCCTATTCAGAAAATATGGGAAGCGGATTTCTTGCCCGTGCCCGTGTATATTTTTAGTACAGAATTTCCGTTTTGTTCCATTGATTAAGGAGAAATCAGATGAAAGAGAAAATGTTGAAGGCTCTTGCACGGTTACACACAAATCACCCTTACAGGATGATTATTGTTGTTCTTGCAATTACCATGATTTTCGGTGTGCTTTCCGAGCGCCTGCAGATAACAATGCGCTGGTCGGATCTTCTTCCTTCAGCAGATCCACGAACTGTTGAATTTAATAAAATTATTGATGAGTTTGTGACATCAACCAGTATTGTAATTGTTGTACAGGGTGATGAAACCAGAACGAAAAAATTTGCAGATGAACTGGTTCCCAAACTCATTTCAGCAGTGGATACAAGTAAGAACAGTATTAACAGAAAAAAGATTAACATACTTGAGAATAAAATATCAGATCTGAAATCAAAAGGAGAAACAGAAGAAATATCAGATCTTCAATCTCAGATTACCGAACTGAGGTCAAGAATAAATAGAAAGCTTATCCAGAGAGTTGATTATAAACCTGAAACAGAGTTTTTAAAGCAGCACGGCCTTATGCTGATTAAAAAGGAAGATTTGAAAAATCTTAAGGAGATTTTTTCGGATCCGAATCTTGATAAATTTTTATATAATCTTAATAATTCTCTTGAGTCTGAGTATATTGCTGATTCCGAGTCCATGTCAACCCGGGAAAAAGAAGATCATGCTTTTATGTTTCTGGACGGGATTGAAGCTTTTATAAAGATGCTGATCGTCTATGCTGAAGGCAGAAATGTGACGCCGCAGGAAGTGAAAAAACTTGCGGATAAAATTTTAATTGGAGAGCCATATACAATATCATATGATAAAAGTACTCTGATCCTGAATGCAGTGCCGAATTTTACAATGCTTGATATGGATCTTGTTGTTAATGGTACAGATGTTATCCAGAAAATTATTGATGATCAGCTTAAAGAATACCCTAGCCTTCGGGCAGGTCTTACAGGGTTTATTCCTATAGGTCATGATGAAATGTACTACTCACAGAAGAGCCTTGGTTATACTACATTCATTGCAGTAATTGCAATTCTGATAATGCTGATAATTGCATTCAGAATGTGGGTTGCTCCTGTTTTTGCCATAATTAATCTGATAATCGGAATTATATGGGCAATAGGAATTACAGTGATAATTGTGGGACAGCTTAACATTATGACACAGATGATGTCTGTAATCCTGCTTGGTCTTGGAATTGATTTTTCTATTCACCTGCTCTCATTTTTTACGGAGCAGCGTGCTGCAGGAGCTTCAATTGGAGACGCGCTTGAGCAGACATTTTTAAAAAGCGGTATTGGAGTAATAACAGGCGGTTTGACAACATCAGCTGCATTCTTAACAATGGCTATTTCCAGTTCCAGAGGTATGAAGGAAATGGGACTTGTAACCGGGTTCGGACTTCTGGCAATTATGATTGCTACTTTCCTGGTCCTGCCTGTAATGCTGGTTTTAAGGGAGAGAAGAGCGGATAGAAGGACATCAGTAATAAAATCAGGGACAAGCACAATTCAGAGAGACATATCTTTTCAGTCTCTTGGAAAAACTGCAAGCTGGCTTGGCAGGAATTATATCTTTTCAATAATAAGTGTGATATTGATCACTGGTATTTTAATATGGCAGGCAACAAGAATTACTTTTGATTCAAATTATATGAATATTGAGCCAAAAGGCCTTACTTCTATTACGTTGCAGGATACTGTACTGAGTAAATTTGATTTAAGTATGGATTATTCTCTTGTAATTGCCGGGAGTGTGGAAGAATCAAGAGAGCTGGCTGAAAAGTTTAAAAACCTCGGGACAGTGGCAATGGTTGAGGATATTTCTCTGTACTTGCCGTCAAAAGAAAAACAGCAGGAGAGAATTAAATACATCAGAGAAATCCGCAAAAAAATGTCGAGAGCAGAAATTAAACCGGGATTTGGATCAGCAGGAATAAAGAGGCTGGCAAAAGAACTCAGGCGGCTTGATATGAATATCAAGGAAATGCAGGACATGGCATTTATCGGGGGACAGGATAAGGTTGAGAAAAAATGTGGAAAGATAGTAGGTGATCCTGATAAGCCTGATGATACAAAAGACATTATTCTGGAACTGTCTGCCAAATTAGAAAAAAATCCCGGACTTGTTTCAGGTTCTATTACAAAAATGCAGATAATTTTTGCGCCGTATTTTAAATCCTCTGTTCTTAACATGTGCAATACAAAAGAAATTACTCTTGCAGATCTTCCCAAGTCAATACTTGACAGATATTCCAACAAGTCAGGAGATAAATTTTTAGTAACAGTTTTTCCCCAGGGATCTTTATGGCAGGATGCGGAATTTTTAAAAAGGTTTGTAGCAGATCTGGAAAGCGTTACTCATCGTGCTACAGGAATGGGGCCTGTATTCAGAGCATTAATTGAAATTATAGGAAAAGACGGAAAGCGAGCAATGGTTCTGACAGTTGTTATAATTTTCTTCCTTTTACTACTTGATTTTAAAAATATTAAGGATGCTCTTCTTGCAATGATTCCTCTTGGAGCAGGTTTTTTCTGGATGCTCGGATTAATGCATATTACCGGCCAGCAAATGACAGTTATGAATGTTATGGGGCTCCCTTTGATTTTGGGTATTGGAATTGACGACGGTGTTCATATTATCCACAGGTGGCGCATCGAGAAAAAAAAGGATCTTAAAATTGTATTTGCAAGTACAGGTAAGGCAATTCTGCTTACTTCATTAACAACAATGCTTGCATTCGGTTCTCTCATTTTTTCAGTGTGGAGAGGTTTCGGCCAGCTTGGAGCTGCGCTGTTTGTTGGAGTTGGAGCGTGTTTCCTTACAACTGTAATAGTTTTGTCAGGTATTTTAGGTTATGTTATAAGAAAAAATAAAAGGTAATTAAAAGAGAAAATCAAAATCTCCGCCCGGGAACATTGGGGGCACGGCGCGCCGTGCCCTTACAATTCGTGTTAACTGTCCGGCTACTGCCGGATCCGTTTAATCCGTGGATAAAAACTATACTAATCAGAATCGTAAACATACACCCGATTAAATTATAAAAAACTATAATTATTTGTTTATATGAAAAATTATGTACAGGTAACTTAGATATGTTTGGATTTTTAAATAAAAGTTATTAAATTTAAAGCGTTGTTTATGTTAATACTATGATGAGCCAAAAGGGCCCTGAAGATATGAAAAAAGTATACTTTTATCCTTTTGATAAAAGCTTTGATCTTGGTAAAAAGCAAGAAGCAGTATCTGATATTTTGAGAACAGCAGGTATAGAATCCGTTATCGGGCCAAACGATCTTGTTGCTGTTAAGATCCATTTTGGAGAGAAAAAAAACGATACTCACATTTCTGCGGAACTTACACGTCCTGTTATTGATCTTGTAAAACAGTACAAAGGAAAACCCTTTTTAACAGATACATGTGTACTTTATAAAAGCCAGAGAGATAACAGTGTTGATCACTTAATGCTTGCTCATAAACACGGATTTACAATTGAAAATACCGGAGCTCCGGTTGTTATTGCAGACGGGCTTGTGGGTAATCTTGAAAGAGAAGTAGAGATTAACTGTCCTATTTACAAATCGGTCTATATTGCTGCCTCTGCTAAGGAAGCAAACGCAATTGTTGTTTTAAGCCATGTTACAGGCCATCTTGCAACAGGTCTGGGTGGAGCTATTAAAAATATTGGTATGGGATTTGCCAGCAGGAAAGGAAAGCTAAAGCAGCATTCTGCAATGAAACCCAAAATAAAACAAAAGTTCTGTACCGGCTGCGGAGTGTGTATTGAATGGTGCCCTGTAAACTGTATCACAATGAACAATGGAAAAGCGTTTATTGATAACAATGCGTGTATAGGCTGCGGAGAGTGCCTTGCTGTATGCAGATTCGGAGCAGTTAAGCACGACTGGGCAGTCAGTGATGTTGAGCTCCAGAGAAGAATGGCAGAGCATGCTCTTGGTGTTGTTAAGGGAAAAGAAAAAAAGATTCTGTTTGTTAATTTTCTGATTAACATTACAAAAGATTGCGACTGTATGGGTATTAAACAGACTCCTGTAATTCCGGATATCGGAGTTGTGGCAGGATTTGACGCTGTTTCTGTTGATGCTGCAAGTCTTGATTTAATTGAACAAAGAACAGGGAAAAGCCTGAGAGAAATATCATATCCTGATATTAACCTGAGGGAACAGATTGAATACGGGAATAAGATAGGGCTTGGATCATTAGAGTATAATATTATAAATATAACAGATAATTAAAAGAAAAGGGGGTATAGCGTGGTTGTAGTATTTGATCCTATCGGTGTAATTCATACTCCTTATAAAAAGCCGGCGGATATGCCTGTACAGGGTGCTCTTTATCCGGAAAGCGAGGGGCATGTTAATGTGTACCCCCGTTTTGCTGGAGGATTAAAAGATATTGAAGGATTTTCACATCTGATTCTGATATATTATTTTCACAGAGTTGATAATTATACTCTTATTTCAAGACCATATAATGACAATACACCAAGAGGGATTTTTTCAATAAGAGGACCGAGAAGACCTAATCCAATAGGAATGACAGTAGTGCGTCTTGATAAAGTGGAAGATAATGTGCTTTACATCAGCGGAGTTGATATGGTTGACGGAACACCTCTTCTTGATATTAAGCCTTATTTCCCTGATATTGATGCACATGTTGCGGAAAGAACAGGCTGGGCAC
>QNDG01000166.1 GCA_003645915.1 Candidatus Zhuqueibacterota bacterium
AGGAGACCCTTCTAATTCGATAGAATAGGCACTTTCAGTCACTTGTCCAAGAACGGGGTCATAAATAACTGCAGTTATTACAAAATAAAATGGTGTATTTTCATTAAAAGCAACTGCGGGTAATTGTCCCGCCTCAACCATTTCCTTATATCGATTCTGATCAAAATACTGAGAGTAATAATATACCCGGGTAATCTGTTCAGTTATCGTAGTAACACGAATGTCTCCCGCAGTATCCTGTGTTTTACTGAGTAATGTTGTATTATTTTCATAAAAGGAATAATCAGTAATCAATTCTGTATTAATTTTTACATAAGAACCGTTAATACCGCCGCTCTGAGTAGATACATAATAATTATATCCAATAGTATTAGCTTCAGGATTTTCTGCATTCACAGATTCGAGCTTATCCTGATATCTAAGTAATTGCACTCCGGTAGGCGGGCTGACTGTAATAAAATTATCCTGTTGTATAAGGGTTATTGTAATAGTAGTTACAGGACTTGGTAATTCTGTAATATTTTCTACAGCTATTATATTCAGAGTATTTGTACCGAGTGATAATTCACCGGTCCATGCCCAGACTGTTTCTCCGGGTGTATAAGAAACGCCGTTTTGAGACCCGTTTACCTGGATTTCTTTTGTATCTGTTGATGTAGTACCGGACAAAGTCTGTGTACTGATATCTGTGGCATAATCCGCCCCATTAGTTGGTAAGAGTATAACCGGCGCCGATATAGCCATAGTAATTTCCTATGTTGATAACTTTAAATATTGTGTATAATTAAGAGACTGACCTGAAACCGCCCGAGCAGTGATATCAGCTCGTATTATTGCAGGATCATTCTCATCAAATCTTATTTTTACATTTTCTACAGTATCTAACAGTTCTCCGTCAGTTACTGCTCTACCGGTTGCTTTATATTGTTCCTGAAGACTTTTTAAAATATCAAGAGTCGTATTTATTTCCTGTGTTATTTGGGACGATATAAAAGACGGATCTGATATTTTTTGACCGAGTAATTTAACCAGAGTCGTTCCGATATAAGTATGAAAAGGATTGCTTTGTTTTTCTGTGATTGTAAATTTTTCAAGATTTTGCAACAATAGATATTCATTTCTATTCAGAAAAAGTTGCCCTTTAATATTATAATTTATATCGTCTACTTTTTCGAGGCCCACACATTTATAGCAGAAATTTTTAAGAGTCACATAAGTGACTTCAAAATAGTCCTCTATTGATTTCCATTTAAATTTAAAACGAATCATTCTGGGTTGATTTATGTTTATTGTTGTTGAATCATATATGATATCATAGTCAGTTGAAGAGACCAAATCATTTGAAGCATAAACTTTAACATTGGAAGCTGCCAATGGTTGTCTGAGTCTTAATGATCGGCAATCCTCATCAAGAGTTACAGGTTCTCTATAAATAGTGTGATTACATACTGTTGGTAAATTCAGGTCATAAGACATAATAATAATTTGTTATTGAAAGATTATTAATTCTATTCAGAGGTATAAAGAACAAAGCCTATATATTGATAGACATCTTCTATTGATTTCACATTTTTTGTATCAATATCATCCTTTGAATTTACTTCACGTCTATATAATAATGATTTATAAGTATAATCTTCTAAAAAGGTTACATCCGAATAAAGGATACTTTCAGCATCCAGAATTGCCTCTCCCGGTTCATCTCCGGTTCCCCGCAATACAATATCTTGTTGTCCTTGATATGTTATAAGGCCCCGCCGGGCATCTCCATGTAATTTCAGATAGGCTGAAACCCAATCAGGGGCGTCTTCAGGCAAGTCTCCTATTCTGGCTTCAATTTGTTCATTAATAAAGTTCTGAGCATTTATAAGACTATCTCGATAACGAGCTTCTCCGGCACTCCTTGTAGCTTCAGTTATTGCCTGAGCAATCATTTCTTTTCTATCTGTTGTTGTTGCAAGACCGGATTTATCAACATTCGGACATGTCGGTAACCCCTTATACAATTTTTCATTCTTTTTTTTCCATCTTTTTCGAAGACTGTCAGTAATACTCGGTAATTCAAAAGAACCCAGATAAAAATCCCCTAATCTTCCCATAGCGATGGGATAGCTTTTTGTCCTTTCCCGAACCGAATTTGCTAAAGCTAACGGAACGTCTGACTTTCTTTCTATACCCTGAGATATGAGAGGATCATTAGCAGTTGATAATACATCCCGAACAAATCGGTCTACCTGTATATCTGTCTTGGTATTTAATCCAGTAGTTCTCTCTGCGCTGGCTATAGAATCCAAAATTTCTAAATTATTCGTATCACCGGGATTATCAAAATTTAATACAGAATATAAAGGTTTTTCAGAAGTTTTGGTTTTATAGACTAAACTTTCTGACTGAGCATGAGCCCAAAATAATTGACGAAGAGTCTGTAAATCTTCAGGTAACATTTTTTCATCGGGATATTTTGTCTTCCCCTTTTCATTAACCGTATAACCCTGGTATGTTAAAGCTATTCTTTGTAATAATAAAATATTAGCTATACGTGCCTGAGCTATTTTTTCTTTTTCTAAATCAGCTCTGGTAGGAGGAATAACTCTTGCATAAGTTTTATCGTAAAGATTTGTCTTTTCTTTCTCTTCAGCCTCATCAAGTTTTTTATCTATATCCTGTTTTACTTTTTCATATTCCCGTAATTGAGCCTGTATCATTTGTATTTCATTATTTATTCTATTCAGTTCAGAATCTAAAACAGTAATACCTTCTTTTGTTCGGGATATCGTATATTTATTAAAAGCATAACTTCTATGAGGATCAGGATCAATAGATGTGCCCCGAAAAGATTGTACTGGTTCTACCTGAGTATTTATTCCCGCGGCAAATTTATTAGTTATAGTTATTGTGTCCGCATTATTAATTATACGAGCTTTAACTAAATATTCATTATTATATAACTCAATCAATCTTCTTTCATAAATAACTATACGCCGCTCTACCTGCTCCTTTAAAATGCGAAGATTTCTTACTGAACTACCTACAATAAGCTGATTAAATCTTTTTACATCTTCTATTGTTGTTTTTGTGATCTGATTATTTGGAGCCATAAATTAACCTTCAGTAAAAAAATTTGAAATAAATTTAAACACTTTCTGGAAAGCCTTTAATGTTGCAACATCTAATATAGACCCTCCATATACCATCACAATTCCTATACTCGTACCTGAAGGGCCACTGAAACTATCTTTTCCCTCGGGCAGTTGAGCCCCTTTTATCCTATCAACAAATACATCCATACCACCCTTTACCGGATCTAAATTTAAAAAAGAGATATAAGGTCCGAAAATAAAATTCTTTACTTGATCTAAAAGCCAGGCACATAATTCCAAAATACTGGCATACATTTGAAATTTCTGTGTTATTTGAGTTAAAAAGTCAGAAAATGAATCAGATGCATCTGTAACCATTCCGGAAAAACTATCTAAAAATTTATTTAAAATATCGATGATTTCCTGAAACCAGGGAAGCATTCTTGAAATCTGAATAGAAGACCAACTGTTTATACCCCCAAATCCTTTAGATATAAGCTCTATCTGACTCTGAGAATGAAAAATAATATTCGCAATGTTATACATATCATTACATGACTTTGGCTCTACTACCAATTCTTTTGAATTAGGCCCTTCTATTGATCCTCCCGCTATACTGGATCTGATAACATAATAATAATTTAAAACCGGTTCCTCTTTTGAAGTCTGTTCATTTAAATGATAAGGTATTTCATAAGTTTGACCCTCAATTGTCACTTTCTTTGTAGGTATATATGTATCAACATATTTTTCTGTAGTGCCTCCTGAAGATGACGATAAAATTACAGGATTACCTTCATTAAAGTCAGAATCATCATAAACATATTCCCCTTTCATAGGAGGTATAAAAGGTTCTTTCCTGAAAATTCTGGCAAATAATCTTCTGGTAACTTCTAAAAGACCTATTTCTCCCGTCTCTTTATTATTTACTAAAGAACTAGGGACATATTTAACTTCAGTATAGCGCCCTCCTGGAATCCTGCTTCTGTAAATTTTAAAAGTAGAAACCAGAGGGTTTTTATTCCATTCAAGTTGTATACCAAATTTTTTTTCATTGGGATTTTCAGGATTCGTGAAAAAACCTGAAAACCCTCTCATATTCGTTGGTGGAGGAGGTTCTAAATCAAGACCGAATAAATTTATAAAATCAAACATAGAAGCTAATTGTTTTAATCCGATCCATATCGTATCCAGAGATTCAGAATCTAATAGTATAACCATCCCACCTACATAATCCTGTAATCCGTATTGAGGTCTGTTTTTATCCTTTGTATTTTTTAATGATGTATTTAATCTGGTAATAAAACCGTCAAATCCACCCTGAGATTTAAATAAAACTTTGGGATCACTACGAGCTTCCTGTAAAAAAGCGGGGGGCATTAAAACATTTACATAAACGCCTTTTTTTAATGTCGTGTCCGTATATTCATTTAATTTAGTTTTTCCATAATTAATAAAACTCACAACCAGTTTTGAAAAAGAATTAAAACCACTTATAAATAGTTGTATTATTTTCATTATTTTCTGTAGAGCACTTATAGTTTTATTTAATCTTGATATGGGCCTTTCAAAAGCAGATAAAATTTTTTCAAAATTCTCTATCTGAGGTGGTTCAGGCCCTTTCCATTGGTCCTTACCTACAGCATCGGACTGTTTTTTAGGCCCTATTAATTGAGATATGTTATCAGGTAAATCAGCGAATTCTTCTAAAAGATCCATGAATTCATTTATTTCTTCTTGTTCCTGTTCAGCAACAACCCGAAGACCGGTTCCCGGAGGATTTACATAAGGATAGGCTTTCATTTTTGCCGGAAGATTAATTTCACCTGATGCCATATTAAAAACTCCGTTTCATTTTTTTTAATTGTTTTTCAATTTTTTTTCCATGATTTGCTACAGAATGACCAAAAATATTTATCAAACTTTCAATATTTTTAATCATTTTATTATTATCAGGATTAGCCCTTTTCCAAACCAATACTTCACCTTCTGTTGAATCTTTTAACCAATCAGGTTTTGATTGATCTGAAGAGCTGATTG
>QNDG01000167.1 GCA_003645915.1 Candidatus Zhuqueibacterota bacterium
CACCGTTCCTTTATCTTTCTTCCATCACAATTCCCCCAGATTTCATTAGCAAGAACACTGACAAGTGAATCATTGGCAGGATAATTTGTTAGGCCATAAGCCTTGGATGGCTTTGGACCTATAACAGTTGCACCAGCATGGATAAGCTTGGCAATTTTTTTTAGTACTTCAGGATCAATTTTTCTTTTTTTGGGCAAAACTAACAAGCGATAACTCATTCCATCTGGTAGTACAATTTTTCCATTGCAAACAGACATACGTTTTAAAATGACTTCTGAATTTACAACATCATAATCATAACCCTGCTCAAAATTTGGATCAATATGTTTTGTAGGCACAAAATTTGGAATTTGACCTCCCTCATAAAAACAGACATCTGCCACAAAATGACCCTGCTGTAATAAAAACTGGCTCCTCCCGATGTACTCAGTAAAGGCATGTGCCTGCTTCCACCAGGTAATCTGGGGATTGAAATGAGTTCCGGCAAAATACTCATATCCTGGCAGTCCTACATCTTTTGGAGAATGAGTAAATGTGTGAATTATCAAACTGTTTATTCCAGAGCAAAAAGCCTGATCAATTGTCCTTTTCAATTGGAATGCACTTTGCTCCCAGTGTTTATCTATTACTGTCAATGCCTCTGCAGCAGCAAGGCGAGAACCATATATATGCGCTGCTGATGCAGCCTGCTTGCCAAACATTCGTTTCCATGGTTGGAATCGTCCCTGTCTTAAATCGGTCTCCGCCCAAAATTCACCCACGGGGACATCGCAGCGTCCAAGACATTTTAACATATCAACAGGAATAGGGGTTGTTGACATTTCCGCATGAAATTCAAGCCCATGTTTATGGCACAGATATCTGAATTGTCCATAATAGTTGTCAGCAATAAGGTCTCCAATCGTTTTCCGATAATCATGGAGAAAACGATTGGAGATATCTCTATTCTCTACAATACGTCCTGCCAGTATCGGTAAATAAGGTGTCATATCATAGCCACGGCGTTTTCGGAATTCATTGAGAAAACCAGTGGTCCAATTTGCGATTCGAACTTCCCAACTATCCAGGTAAAGGTACTTCAGACTTTTTCTATCTACTTCAGCCGCATTTTTGATTATTTCTTCACCAATTTCAGCAAAATGGCGACCGGCTGCCTTCGCACTGAGATGATCCATTGCCAAACCCTTGTTGTGAGGGTTTGTGGCTTGTAACATAACACCGGTATAAGTATGACCAAATCGTAAAATTAACCATTCACCTTTTGGTACTGTCCAACTTAGGTACCCATTATGATTCACTCTATTAGTAATATCATATATTGAATTTCGAGCAATATAAGGCTCTCCAGGAATATCTGGTACATTATCATAAACAATATCAAACAAAAATCCCCTGTCCTCAGGATAATTGAAACTATGAACTGATTTGAGTGCCCAATGCTTTAATCTGCCGGGTGGAACATTAAACTTTGAATCTACTTGTAAATTCATTACTTCTAATTGAGCCAAAGGTACAGCAAGAATTGCAACATCACGATAATAAACAGGTTTCCCTGAGCTATCATAATTAAGATCGTTATTAACTTTCATTTCACCGTATGTTATCAATTTATGGTTGTTAGTATAAATTGGACCAGAAGGAAGCGGTAACTTACCAGAAAATTCCTTTGGGCCTTTTAAAACCAATTCAGACCATACCAGTTCTTGTTGTCCATACTCAGGTGTTACCCAGGGACCACCGGCATTGAAACCACTCGTCATGCTAACTCCCAGTTCCAGACCTAAACGAGAGGCTTCTTCCACCGTATGCCGGAAAACTTCTTGCCATTTAGGACTCATAAACGCTGGACCCACTGGAACTGAAATAACATCTTTACGACGCCAGCGATCTACCCCCGCTGCATCAAAAATTAGCGCGCCCCCGATGCTTTGCTGTTTCATTTCTTCAATATCCCTGACTGCACCTTTTGTGTCAATATTACTATTAAGCCACCACCAATAAACTTGAGGGCGCGCAGCTGGTGAAGGAGTTACAAACCCATCTTCGAGGTGGAAGTTGGAATTCCAAAGATCTGTATGTGCTTTGGAGAAAATTACTGTACCAAGAAACACTAAAATCAATAGAACCAAAATGTTATTTATTTTTTTCACTTTGATTTTCATTCCCACAAATCAAACCCAAATAGTTGTGCATAGCGAAGTTGAAATTCTATTCGAACAGGTTTCCCTTTAAGAGATTTGATACTTTTCTTCCATTTAACAGGAT
This sequence comes from Candidatus Zhuqueibacterota bacterium, assembly GCA_003645915.1. GTDB lineage: Bacteria > Zhuqueibacterota > QNDG01 > QNDG01 > QNDG01 > QNDG01. The sequence goes on from QNDG01000167.1 coordinate 2,266, forward strand.
TAGCAATAGAATCTCCTTTGATTGTAAACCAGTCAAAATTCTTCAACCGTTTTCCGTTCTCATCCAATAAACGAACGCGCAATACATCATCAACATTAGCATTCACTGTCATTGAGTCAGCATTTAAAATAACAGGTTTGGTGATTAATGTTCCTATATTTAAATCAGCATCCCTAGAAACGTAGCGATCCCGCGGCATACGAGCAAGTCCAATCTGGCGCTCAGTGAAACGAGCTACTTTATGTCCATGAGCATATCCCACATAATAAATAAAAGTTTCATTTCCTACAACAAGCTGTTCATCGCCCCAAGCCATTGCATGATCCCAGCTACCCGGCAAAGGATTGTTTGGTATAAAAGGCTCATAGTCGCGCTGCCAGGTTCTTCCGTCCCGCGACCATGCCAGTACAGTATAACCCAAACCAGCCGCTTTACGTTTCATGTCTCCCATTTCTTTTGCTGTCTTGCCAGGAGTGGCATTTTTATCATCTCTCAGTATCTTTACTAAACCAATAAGTAAATCCCCCCTGCAAAGAACACCTCCCATAGAGTAAAATTGTGTTTCTCCCTGTTCGACGGGAGCATTTACTTTCGGTGTGATTATCATCCAGGGTTTTTCCCATCGTAACAAATCTTTACTAACACTTTCATAAGGGATCCGGAGCCTGCCTTTCCAAAATTTGCTTTCAGTACGGTTAGAAAAAATTGCAAGATACTGTCTCCGAAGGGGATCCCAATGTAAGGAATTAATGTCATGGTTATGCTTAAGTACAGAAGTGTCCGCCATCATTTTCCAGTTAAATCCACCGGGAGAGGTTGCGATCATTAATCCGTCTTTATAATAAAAGCCCAACAAAAACCGTTTTTTCTTATCAGGATAATTTACTCCACGGTCAACAACAGAACAGTTAAATCTAATTTTATGAGGATCCTTTAAAACACGATGCGGACTTAACCAATGAATACCATCCTTGGATTCAATATAGCCGATGTGTGATTGACGCATATTTTCCGAAGTATTGTACCACATACGGAAACGGCCTGATTCCGGATCCTTAATAACACTTAAATAAGGCTGAAAATTATCATCACCTTTTTTACCTCCTGTAACTATTGGCTCAGAAAGTTTTGCAGGATTATTTACCGTGCGAGTAAGAAAAGACTGTTCTGCTATTAGGTAATCATCTATAAATAAATGCGGTCCCTTCCCCACCTTAATTGCATGGGTAGAATTTGTTCCGCATTGAATTTGAGACAAAACAAAAAATAATACAGATAAAACAGGAATTACATTCCTGAGAAATTTTTTTCTTACCATTGCTACCTCCATTTAATTTGTCTTTTTGACAGTAAAAAACGTTCCGACAACTATTTTTTCGCTGCCCCTCTTTATTTCATGATAAACTTGAATAGTATCATCTGCTACTTCAAGTATATAGTTATAGCTGCCTGTGTTGCCAAACTGAAATGCCCCTTTCCAGGTTTTTCCATTGTCATCTGAAAAAATCAGCCAGTTGCCGGGACGGCTATAAGTACAAACAATAATTCCGTTTTCCATTGCAACAAGGCTGGGGCCGACACCTCTGTCTGCTATCTGCTCCGGCGGAGTCCAATGGCGGCCGCTGTCAGCTGACATGGAACAGTAAAGCGGGGTCGGGAAAAGATTAACGCCGCCGCCAGGATTTCGTCCTCCCGAGCGCATTACACATACGATATCTCCATTGGGAGCTTGTACCAAATCTGCCTCCCGAAAACCCTCCTGTGTAATGGCAGGAACAACTGTAGTTGCAGAAACCCGGCTGAACGGAATGCTTTTTCCAACCATCTTGTGATCAGCAGGAATACCGCGCCCAAGCATTCTGTCATAAGCAACAAGTACAGGATTACCCCATGTGCGGCCATTATTCTCTGAAAATACAACAATAGTCCGGTACTTACGCTGATTTAACTCCGGCGGGTAACCGTCGCACAGAATAACATCGCCTTTATAATTACCATACATAGTTCCAATCAGATCTCCGTTTGCAAGACGGAGAATACCATGGTGGAAAAGGAATCCGTCAATTCTATCACCGCTGCCAGTCACAGTTGACGAGGCCTGAGGAATGTTGAGAACCGCTTCCTCATCCTTTACAGTTTTCCAGTTGTCGAGCGACCTGTGCTGATGCAATGTAAATTTTCCATCAGTACGTCTCCGGGAGTTACGCTCAATACTAAGAATCTCATTATTCCCTAAATCAATAGCAACCTTTGTCCCAGGCCCCCTTGTACCAATTTTCCATGTATGTCCGCCATCATACGACCAGGCTGCTTTCTTTCCATTCCCTACAACAATACGGCCGTCTTTAAACTGAAAAGCCAGTGCAGATGTCTGTGCGGGTATGATGACCGATTTACCAGCAGTAACTTTGATGCCGGGAATTTTCGGCACAGCAGGTTTAAAAAATTGAGCTTCAGCAGTAGATACTATTAGAACCAGTATTGTAAATATTAATTTAGTAATAATGTAGACTTTTTTCATCTTATAACATCTCCCGGTGACCACTTATTATAATAAATTTTATATTTTAGTTTTAACCTGATTTAAATAATCATTTACTGTAAATAGACGAGCCCCTATAACCAAGATTCTCTGAAATACAACCTGCATATTTTTTCACCTCTTCCCCGATTACCGGAAAATCCTTTTCTTTAATACGAACTGAAGGGCCTGTGACCCAGATTGCAGCAATGGGATAACCATGACGGTTAAAAATAGGAGCGCTAATACAGTGCATACCTTCTATCTCCTCTGCATTGTCAATGGAATATCCGCATCTG
>QNDG01000168.1 GCA_003645915.1 Candidatus Zhuqueibacterota bacterium
AAAAGTGCTTTTGACGCGCTTAGGCTCCACCCTAAAAATCTTTCAAGATGCTTGGAAGACTCTGCTACTCTCACATCTTCTCTTATTCCGTGGAATTCCGGAGGAGCATATATGCACGCAACTCTCGGAGTGTATCCGCTTTTATACCTGCCATATGCATTCTTAAACTATATTACTCCCATGATTTCAATCTTTTACGGCTACACAGGCATAACAATTGTTAAACTGGACAAGGAAAGCACAGACCCCGGAGCTTCAGATGAATAGACAAAAAAAAGAAATCCCCCTTAGCGGAGCGCTTATACCTGTTGTATTCTTAATTATTGCACTTTTTTTTACAATTGCCATATTTAAACAACAGGCTCATATACCTTTGATATTTGCAACAGCAGTCGCAGCAATAGTTGCAATTGCTTATGGTTATCACTGGACAGAACTCAGGAAAGGTATGATAAAAAGTATTGCTCTTGCTCTTAACGCAATCCTGATTTTAATGATAATAGGTACAATGATCGGAACCTGGATAAAAGCAGGCATTGTCCCGTCTATGATTTATTACGGTCTGAAGTTACTCTCTCCGACATACTTTCTTACTGCAACTCTTCTGATATGCTCTATTGTTTCTCTTGGAACAGGTTCATCATGGGCAACAGCAGGTACAGTGGGAGTTGCATTTATAGGTATTGGTAAAGGTCTGGGAATTCCCGTGCAGATTGTTGCAGGAGCAATTATTTCAGGAGCTTATTTCGGGGATAAAATGTCTCCTCTGTCCGATACTACAAATCTTGCACCTGCAGTGGCAGGGACTGATATTTTCAGCCATATAAGACATATGATATATACAACAACTCCCGGGTATATTATATCAATTATTCTCTATACTATCATAGGTTTCAGATTCAGATCAAGCGAACTTACAACAGGCAATATTGATATTATGCTCTCAGCTTTAAAAGGGAACTTTACAATACACCCTCTTCTTCTCGTACCTCCTGTAATTGTTATAATTATGGTAATAAAAAAAATACCTGCACTGCCTGCTTTGTTCAGTGGCTCAGTGCTGGGAGCATTAATCGCCGGTTTTGTACAATCAGCTCCTCTGCCCGATATAATCACAGCAGCATATTCAGGTGTAACCGCAAATACCGGAAATGCACTGGTTGACGAACTTTTAAACAGGGGCGGACTTTTAAGTATGATGCAGACAATCACTCTTGTTATGTGCGCATTGTCCCTTGGAGGAGTTATGGAGCAAGCCGGAATGCTTGGCACTATTGCTGGTGCAATGCTGAAAAGAGTTAAAAGTACGGGAGGCTTGATTACTACCACAATTCTGAGCTGTATCGGGATGAACGCATTTGCATCTGACCAGTACCTTGCAATAGTAATTCCCGGAAGAATGTACAAAGATGCTTTCAGGAAAAGAGGCCTGCACCCGAAAAATCTTTCCCGGTGTCTCGAAGATTCGGGTACACTGACATCGTCTCTGATTCCGTGGAATACAGGAGGCGCATTTATGCACGTAACTCTCACAGTAAGCCCTCTTGCCTACATGCCGTATGCTTTTTTTAATCTGATTACTCCTCTCATATCCATAATATACGGATACACAGGATTTACAATAACAAAGCTTGATAAGAATGATACGGATATTATAGAAGATGATATTACAATTTAATGAACAGACCCGCTTTTAAAACTTTTCTGTTTTTTTCAGCAGGAATTCTTCTGTCAAAGTATGTTCACACTTCACCTGCGCTTGGCCTTTTTTTAACCGGACTGCTGATTATTCTGGCATCGTACCTTTTATTCAACAAAGGGAAAAACTATTCCGGTATTTCATATTTACTGATTGCAGCTATAATTCTTGCAGGTTATTCATTTTCAAACATAAAGACAAATTATATCCCTGTCACTGATGTATCCAACTTTGCAGATTCCGGATCAAAAATAGTTTTAAAGGCTCACCTTATTAAAGATCCTGTGCATTATGATAAGAAAACACGGCTCTATGCAGAATGCGAAACAATTACAACCCGGGACACAACAATTAAATGCTCCGGGAAAATTCTTATAACTGCGTACAGGAACGTACCATCTTCTCTGCAATACGGTGATCAGTTTATAACTGAACTGTCAATTATCTTACCTGATAAAAGGAGAAATCCCGGAGGCTTTGATTACCGGGCATTTCTTGCATCAAAAAATATTTTTACAATCGGGAAAAGTGTAAAATATATAAAAAAAACAAAAGAAAACAGCGGCTCCCTGATAAACAGATCAATAGTCTATCCTGTTAAAAGATTTGTCCGCAAATCCCTGGAATCTCATATTGAAAAACCTGCTCTGCCTCTGGCCCTGGCGTTTCTGACAGGTGAAAGAGGATTAATTCAGGATCAGATAATAGAAAATTTCAAGTACAGCGGAGCACTTCACATTCTTGCAGTAAGCGGTCTGCATCTCGGTTTTGTTCTTCTGTTTCTTGAAATGCTTTTCAGCATGTTCAGAATCCCTGTAAAAGTTCGTATTGTACTGGAAATTGCAGGACTTTTTCTGTTTACACTGATAACGGAAATCCGCGCTTCCATTCTAAGAGCCTTTGTTATGGCGGCACTATTTCTTTTGGGAAAACTGCTGAAAAAAAGACCTGACCCTTTAAATATTATCGGTGTTGCAGGAATCATACTTCTTTTAATCCAGCCTCTCTGGCTGTTTGACACAGGTTTTATTCTCTCTTTTTCTGCTGTGTTTTCCATTATTTATTTTTATCCCGGACTGAAAAAAGCTGTTATAAGATTCAGTCTCTATCCGCGTGATAAAATTCTGAAAAGTATTATTGACCTGACAATTGTTTCCGTTGCAGCGCAAATCGGCACGCTTCCTGTAACTTTCAGAGTATTTAACACCATACCTGTTCTTTCTCCTGTTGTTAATCTTATAGCAATTCCTGCAGCAGGTTTTATAGTCAGTCTTGGGCTTTTAACTGTGATTTTTTCTCTGTTCAGCGGTTTTATTGCAGGTATCTACGGTTTATGTACAAGTTTTATAATCTATTTTATAAACTGGTTTACATCTGTTTTTGCTGCTGTCCCGTTTTCCCGCATTCAGGTACCGTCGTTAAGCTTCGGAATAGTTGTTATTTATGTACTTACTGTTTTTACCCTGTTTTCAGAAAAGAAAAAAACAAGAAAGTATCTTGTTTTTGCTGCTCTGATTTTATCCAACGCTCTTGTCTGGTCAACTGCACTGACAGGCAGTTTCTCCCGTCTGAAATGGATTCAGTTTGATGTGGGACAGGGTGATGCAGCCCTGATTATTTTCCCGCGGGGAAAGACAATGCTGATTGACGGTGGAAATAATAACGGAAGATATGATAACGGTAAAAACGTAATAGCACCGTTTCTGTTGAAAAACGGAATCAGGAAAATAGATGCAGTAATTGCCACTCACGCTCATAATGATCATATCGGAGGCCTTGTTTATATTTTAAATAACTTTTCCGTGGGCAGACTATACTGTAACGGAGTTGATTTTGATTCAAAACTTAACAGGCAATTATCCCGGGTGCTTAAAGACAAAAAAATTCCTGTTTCCGTAGTTACTGCAGTTGACAGCATTACAGGATTCCCCGGTGCAAAAATATATTTATTATCTCCTGATTCTCTTGATAAAAAAAGATTTAAAAAGGACATTAATAATACATCTGTTGTCACTGAAATATCCTTTGGCAATAACAGATTTCTGTTTATGGGAGATGCGGAATTCCCGGTAGAAAACAATCTTATCAGGAAAAATCTTTCATTTAAATCCGATATAATCAAAGTAGGTCACCACGGCAGTGCAAAATCCTGCTCCGTAGAATTTCTTAAACACATCAGACCCGAATTCGCAGTTATCTCGGTGGGTAGAAAAAATGTTTACAAACATCCTTCTCCCTATTGTATAGAAAGGCTTAAAAACAGTAATGTTTCAATAATCCGGACAGACTATTCCGGCGCAGTAATAATTAAATCTGACGGCAAAAATTATTCGGTTATAAATAATTAAGAACTTACTTTCTTGACATTAACAAAGCATATTATTATATTTTTTAAAATTATCCGGCAGAAAACGGAGAATACAGATAATCACCTCTGAAGCGAGGTACAAAGGATGTATAATAATGAGGATTCAAATGACCTGGAAAAAAATATCAATTATTTCAATAATGGTTTTAACCTCCCTTTTACTCTTCATTTCCGGGACAAACAGTAAAATATACTCTTCGGGCAGATCATTCTATAAAAAAATTGAACTTTTCAGCGCAATATTAAGAAAAATTGAAACAGATTATGTGGATGAAAAAGATCCTGTGGATCTTGTAAACAGTGCAATAAAAGGTATGGTCTCAGATCTGGATCCTCATACTACATATCTTACTACAGAAGAATATAAAAAATGGAATCAGAATTTCAGCGGATATTCAGGTATTGGTATTACATTTGATGTTGTAAACGGCAAAATCACAGTTATGTCCGTAATAAAAGGAGGCCCGTCACAAAAAGCCGGTCTGAAACCCGGAGACAGAATAGTTAAAATAAACGGTCACAGCTCTGTTGGAATTAAGCGGGATGAGGTTCCTCTTAAACTTATGGGTCCCAGGGGCACAACAGTCAATATTTCAGTTGAACGGCACGGGTATAAAAAACTTATTAATTTTACTCTTACAAGAGATAATGTACATCTTGAAAGTATTCCTTATGCGTTTATGGTAAAACCAAAAGTCGGGTACATAGCAATTCTCAGATTTTCATCAACAACCGGTAAAGAACTTCAGAAACACCTTGCGGATTTACTGGAAAAAGGTATGGAGTATTTAATACTGGATTTGAGAGATAACGGCGGAGGATATCTTAACGCTGCTGTGGAGGTTGCCCAGACCTTTCTTAAAAGAGGACAGCTTATTGTTTATACAAAAGGCAGAATAGCAAGATCATTCAGAGAATTCAGGGCATCTTTCAGAAAACCTGTTACAGAGATTCCGATCACAGTTATGATTAATCACAGCTCTGCATCTGCATCCGAAATTGTTGC
>QNDG01000169.1 GCA_003645915.1 Candidatus Zhuqueibacterota bacterium
CGCAGATATCCTGAAAAGAAAATAGGTGTTGATACAATCATAGTTGCTTTTTCTTCCCGGATAATTGTTGGTATTGTTTTGTAATCCAGAGGATTTGCATATGTAACTGCTGTGGCGCCGAGAGTAAGAGGGAGCCAGAAATCAATTGTATGTCCGAAAACATGAAAAAGAGGCAGAATTGATAAAATTACATCTTCGGATGTAAGTTTAAATACTTCAACAGCATCGTTAACATTTGATCCAATGTTTGTGTGTGTCAATTGAACAGCTTTTGGTTCTTTTTCACTGCCCGATGTAAACAGAATAACAACATTTTCATCAGGATCAGCAGGGAATGATTTTTTCAGAACACCAAGAGGCATTTTGGATTTCAGAGCTGCTGATAATTTTAACGGAAGAGATATCTCTTTCATTAAATCTTCAAGCATGACCATTCCGGGAACAACAGGACATTTTATTTTATCAAGAAGCGCTTTAGATGTAATTATTGTTTTAAAACCGATCTTATTCTGTGCATAAGTACAATTTTGCTCTGCTCCTGTTGAGTAATTAATCATTACAGGTACTTTGCGTGCCATTAAACTTGCAATTACAGAAAGAAAGCATCCTGCAGAAGTAGGTACCATAATTCCGATATAGTCGTTCTCATACCTCTTTATCAGCTTTGATAAGATTATGGATGCGATCAATGTTTTAGAGTAGGTGAGTTTACTTCCTGTTGTACGGTCAATTATTGCAAATTTTTTCGGATTTCTTTTTGCTGCCTTGATAAATTGATGATGTAAAATCACGTCTTGTCCCTCCCTTTAATTATAAATGTTTTACGATATATCCGAATAAGTTTTTTTCATTAATTTAATAAACGGCTCTGCAACAATATCGGAGCATAATCCTCTGAATTTTAAATACTCAATATGATCGTTTCCGCTTTTATCTTTACGCGGCATAAAACAGTGATTGTCAGGAGAAAAATCGGTTACAGGTCTGTTTTCAGAATTGCACAGAGTGCTGTCAAGAGTAGGATCAATAAAGAACCACTTACTGTTTGTATAGCAAGCAGTAATTCCGTGATATTCAATAAGTCTTCCCATGCCTGAGGAGTATTTCATAAAGTGGTCAAAAATAGTAAAAAAAGCAATACCTGACGGGATATTCATACTTCTTAAAAGAGCAGTTAACAGTATTGCCTTTTGAGTGCAGAATCCCACCCTCTTTTTTAAAATTATGGATGCTTTCAGATCTTCCGGGTTGTCAGTAATTCTAAAAACGTATCTTATCCGGTCTCTTATAAAATAAAACAGTTTTTCAATTTTCCGGATATCTGTTTTTTTGTGCAGGCAGATCTTTTCTGCAGTTTCAATAATTAACTCTGAATCGCTGTTAATCAGGCTTGTAGGTTTTAAAAAGTCTGATGGATCGTATTTGTTTTTTACTTTAAACATTAACCTGATCCTTTGCAGCGCTTAATATATTCTTTTGCCTGTTTTTTATGTTTTTTAATTCTTTTTTCAATCTTTTTGTCAGGATTAAGTTTCAATATAAGATTTGCCTGTTCAACACACAAATCGTATAATCTGAGTCCGAAAAAAGACAACATTAGTTTACGTCTGATTTCCGCTTCATTGTAGCCGTAATTGGGAGTAGTTGTTTTTATATCTTCAAGCAGTTTTTGATAAACAAAAACCGCTCCCTTGTAATCTTTTAACATAAAAAGACAATCTGCATATCCCCACAGAAAAAATCTGCTCTCAGGGTATTTCCTCAAACCTCTTCTGAAAAGCATCAGAGACTGAAAAAAGTTTTTTCTGTCATATTCAATCCATGCAAGGCTGTTTATGCCGATCCATTTTGAAAATGTCCCTTTTTGTACGGCAAGTCTGAGCTTTTTAACACCTTCCTTTCTGTTGTCCTTTATCCACGGAAGCCATTTTAGATATTTATACAATCTTCCTGACCAGTATTCATAACTTCCAAGACCGAGATACGCATCGTACAGAGTGGAATCAATTTGCAGCGCCTGTTTTAAATGAGCGATTCCGTTTTTTGCGCTGATAAATCCGCTTATCAGGCTTCCGGATTTTGCCTGAAACATTCCTTTATAAAGATATGTAGTGCCAAGGTAAAAATGCGTCCACGAATCATTTTCATCTATCTGTACCTGTAATTCTCCCACATGTACTGCTTTGTCAATGAGCGAGTAAAATTCATCTTTCCGGGAATCCGATTCATAGTCCATCATTTCAGACTGCAGCGTTGCTGCAAGATAAAAGTAACCTACAATATGCTCAGGTTTTTTTTCTTTGAGAATGTTAAAAGTAACCATTGCCGAATCAAATTCGCAGCGAAGAGTCTGATCTATTCCGGTTGTGATAAGAGAATCAATTCTGTCAGAGAAGGGACTTTGGGTAAAAGATTGTACAGGTACAAAAAAGAGAATAAAAGTAAGAGTCAGGTTTCTGAAAGAGTTTATCATAAAAAAATATCCGGCAGAAAGACTTGACAGTCATTCCAAACATGTTTTAAGTTAATTTTTTTCCAAATATAGTAATAAAAAAATCTGTGGTTTGTTTTCCGGAGTTAATGTACAAATTAATATTAAAATATGCAAGTGTAGAAATTTTTATGCTTATTTTAATGACATAAGGCAATATTTATTAATCAGACAGTTTTACAGATTTTTATCTTACTCATTCGGCATTGCCTTTTTGCACAAAGAAAAATTATACTTTACAGAATCATCATGAGAAAATTTTTCAGAGAGTCTGTAATATCAGCAGTTATATTCTTTCCCGATAGGGAAAAGTTACAAGTTACAGATACCTGCTTATCTTTGAGATGTGAGTGTCCACCAGTATAGCCAGCATTGAAACAGGGATTTCACGATATCGAGGTGATTTTTTCGTACTCTCCAGCGAAGGGAACAACCTCTGCGTGCTGTTATGTATTCGTTTTTGTAAAATTTTCCCGTACAACGCATATGTCTTTTATAGGGCATAAACTGCATATATCGGGATCTTTTCCGTTAGTGCATTTATTCAGCATTCCTACTCTGCATAAAGCAAAATCATACTTTACAGGATCCTCCGGAGAAAATATTTTAAGAGAATTTGTAATATCAACAGCCATATTCCATCCCGGGGAGGAGAGGGATGTAAGCCCAAGATATCTGCTTACCTTTGAGATGTGAGTGTCCACCGGGATAATCAGCATTGAGGCAGGTATTTCATCCCACAAACCAAAGTCAAGATGATCTTTTCGTACCATCCAGCGAAGAAACATGTTCATTCTTTTGCATGCGCTTTTCTTTTCCGGATCCGTTAAAAAATGTCCCGCTCCTTTTCCTGCAGGAGGCGCGTGTTTGTAAAACGGTGCTGCATCGAGGGCTCTTATTCTTTTTACAAAACCTGAAAGAGAATGCCCGATGTCGGGGTCTTTTTCGTTGAACCGAACCAGAAAAAAATCTTTAATTGAACCGTTTTTCCGGATCATCTGCGCTGTCCATGATACCAGCAGAGAGATATCTTCAGGTTTGTAAAAACGGTACGAGATGTTACGGAATTTATCAGGTTCTTTTTCAGGATAATAATCAGAAAGAAAATGATACGGTGATTTCCCCATTACAGACAGTACGGATCGTACTGTTTTTTTTATTGCTTTCACATTCCCGAGGGAAAGCATTGCAGTAATAAATCCTGCAGCTTCCCTGTCTCTCTCATTTTTGTACTCTTTTACAATTGAAAGAGGGTCTGTTTCAAGAAATGAATGGTCATATGTATTGTAAAGATTATCAAGAAGATTTTTCAGTTTGTCAATATTTTTATTAAGCATAATTATTGATCAATAACAGAAGAGTATGTCTGTCCCATTAACTGGGTAATTGTAACAGGCGTGTAACCACGGTCAGTTAATCCCTTTATCATTCGGCCAAGTTTTTTATGGGGGAAGTCATCTTTTCTGTTGGTTCCGAGATGCATCAGAATAATAATTCCGCTGGCACCGTATTTTGTACCTTTGCCAAAGTTAATAACTTTCTCACAAATCTCATTGGCAGTATGATAAATTGCAGAGTTTTTATCTTCAACCCAGTCCATTGTATCAAGAGTGTATTTCCAGCCCCTGCCTCTTGTCCAGCCAACATGTCTGTATCCGGCTTGTGCTGCCCAGAGAAGGATCTGATGATTGAATTCTCCGTAAGGCGCACGCCATATACGTGCCATATGCCTTCCTGTGAGATTAAAAAACAGGGAATCTGTTACTGAAAGCTCCAGCCGGATCCTTTTTTTGGTGATTTCAGATAGAGTGTCGTGTCTTCTGTTTGTTGCAAATGTTGTTAAATGCGGGTGAGTAAGAGTATGATTGCCCACTTCATGTCCGCTTTTAACAATTTTCAGTACTGTTTTCGGATATTTTTTGATAAATCTTCCTGTAAGAAAGAATGTGGCTTTAATATTATATTGCTGAAGAGTTCTTAAAATGTCACCTGCTGCATTGTCTTCAGCGCCTGCATCAAAGGTAAATGCAACAGCCTTTTTATCAAGAGGGCCTCTGTTAAAGTCAGATGCAAGATACGAGACAGAAGGAGGTGCGTATGTTAATGTAATTGTCTCAAGGTTCGATATTTTACCGTCAGAAGAAATTGCTCTGATGTCAAGCTTATTGACACCTCTGCGCAGTTTTACGTTTTTAAACTCAAAAGTGCCGGTTTTAACAAGTTTTACGTCAACAATATCATTATTTTTAAGCAGGCTTATAATACGCCCTTTTTCAGCTTTACCCTGAACAGTAATTGTGTTTGTAAGCACCATGCCGTCTTTGTTAGGTTCAAATATTTCAGGAGCCGGAATTTGTACTGAATCTGCTGCGGATGTAAGCTTCAATTTTTTATCTATCAGCAAGTTGAATCTTTTGTTCAGATTAAAGATAAAAAAGATTGAGCCCGACAGAAGTAATAATAGTATAATTTCAATAAAAACATGCCTTAACGAGCCATCTTTTTTTCTCAGAGGAAAGGTAATTACAGACCAGAAAGTGCTGAAAA
>QNDG01000170.1 GCA_003645915.1 Candidatus Zhuqueibacterota bacterium
AAAAATCTTCATTATGCTAGAAAACAGATGTTATCAGAAAATGTATCCTTTTTGATGCTTTAAAGAAAGCTGTAAATTATGAAAAATCTATGGGTCTTTTACCTTAGATGGTGTAAAATATAAGTGTAAGAAATGTGGAAGAAACAGTACATGGAATTTTGACATTTTTCCTCTTCCTGTAGACATAACGGACAAAAAATATCCTTCCCCAAGAGAAATGGGTTTAAAAAATGAGAAAAATTTTATTAAAAATATTTAAATCGGAAGATTCTGAATTAGTACTCTGCGGCCCTTCAACAAAAAAAACGGTACGTATGCAATAATTGCTAATTGCCCGAGATGCGAGTATGATATTACATTTGTCCTGATCACAGAGGATATTTTGAAATTATATTATGAATTAGACCGTGTAAAGAATACAATTGAAAAAAGAAAGGAAATAAAATGGCTTTAAAAAAAATAACTGGTACATGGATGTGGGACCTGTATTTAGAATGCCCCTATTGCAATGAACCAATCGTAAGTGCAGAAGAACTAATAGAAGGAGAAGAATATAAGGCAAAATGGAATGCCCTCACTGTAATAAAAAATTCTATACCGAAATTCATTCGGAAGGATAAAAAATGAAAAAACTATTAATAATTCTAATTTTATTAATTTCAGTATCTGCAGATACAAATCTTAAACTCCTTCATAAAAATCAGGCAAAAAATGAAATAATTTACACTTCCATGAATATGACAACAAAAAAAATAATCGTTCAAATATACACAAGAACCGGTGATGTCTGGGTATTACAAAAAACTATTAATACAGGCATGTCTATACAAATTTTAAAGGACCTATTAAAAGAATAAGGAGTAAAACAATGAAAGAAAGTAAAATGGTATTCGACATGCATAGCTACATGGGTATAACGGCGATAGAATATGGCAAAACTTATGATGATGATTATTCTGATAAGGAGCCACCACAATACACTATTTTTTGGACAAATAACCCAGTCAAATTTGCAGAATCTCTGAGAACTGCTGCTGATTTTCTGGAAAAATACGCAAATGGACATCGAATAGAAGTAAATATTGATTAAAGGAAAAAAATGTCAATAGAAATTAAAATAAATAAAGAAAATTAAATCATTTATGCCCTGCGACAATTATTCACCATCAAATGAGACTAAAAATACTAAAAAGGAAATTAATCATGAGAGGTAAATCAATCGGAGAAGATGAAATTTATGGCGAATTTTTCAGATGTACTGAATGTAATGAATGTTATATTATGAATGATTTTAAGTTCTGTCCTTATTGTGGGGCCCCTACTAATACGAAATTAGAAAAAACGGTTAGAATAACATGTTCCCATGATAAGTGTTTCTATCATGATAAAGTTAATTCATGTAAAAGAGATGACATAACTATCGATGAATTTGGACATTGTAAAAATTTTACCTTTTTTCTCCATAAAAAGATTTAATCATGACAGACAAAATATTACTCAATATACTGGTCTTTCTATTAATAGGAATCTTAATAACAGAAACTATTCCGTCTAAATTCTCTAAACACTTTATTATTTCATGTATATTATGGATAATTATTCTAACAGGTAGCTTAATAGGTTTATGGATATTATGGATATAGAAATTAAAGTAAACAAAGAAAATGAGACTATATCAGCTTATGCTTATAGTTCAGTAGAAAAAATTTCTGAAAATACAGAATTTCAATACACCACAATTCATAAAGAATGTAATAACCTGATGGACTTGATTAATGTATCAGATACACATAATGCATTGATATGTAGAAGATGTTTACTAAGAATATTAATACCAAATAAATTAAAAACCTGGAAAGACTTAATTGAACATTATAAATCATGTATGTTTTAAATAAACCTATGCAAATTTTAATATTGACTTTATTCCGATTATTTAGTATACCTATAATATGCCAGCAAATACATGGACATCAGAAAAAATTAATCTTTTAAAAGAAATATTTGAGACATCCAGTAAAAAAAAGATAATGGATACTATTCCCGGGTCATGGACAAATATTAGAAAAAAAGCCCGAGACTTAGGACTTAAAAGAGATCCGAAATTAATCTATGAAGACAGAGTAAATAGAAAACCGAGACATGACAGCCTACAACCAAAAGAAATTGATTTATTAAAAAAAATCTATGAAAATAATTCAAAGAAAGATATTCTTAAACAAATAAATAGACCATGGCATCTCATAACTAAACAAGCTCGAAAATTTAATCTTAAAAGGAACTCGGATCTCATTAATGAAGACAGAAAAAAGCGGGGGCCAAGAAAAGATTCCTATAATCAAAAAGAAATTAATCTTCTCAAAACCATTTATGAAGATAATACAAAAGAATTCATATTAAAAGAATTTAAAAAGGCAGGATTTAACAGATCCTGGAAAAGTATTCATTTAACAGCAAAATCTCTCGGACTTTCAAGAAATCCGGAAATAATAAAACAAGAAATGATTAATGGAAGTTCTCGGGCCCATTGTGAAACACAATGGACAGAAAAAGAAGATCACCTTTTGAAATTAATCTATCCAAATAATTCAAAAAAAGACATATGTTCAGGATTTCCGGAAAGAACATGGAAAGCTATAAGAGAGCGTGCTATAAAACTTGGACTTTCCCGATCTCTTGAAATAGTTAATAATGATAGACAAAGACATCTTAAAGAAAATCTGGGAGTAAATTCTACCTGGCAATTAAACAAAGTTAAAGAAAAATCGTGTCAAACAAATCTGGATAAACGGGGTGTTAAATACCCCACACAATCATCTGAGGTAAAAGAAAGAGTAAAAAGAACAGTTCAAGAAAAATATGGCGTCGATAATGTTTTTCAATCTGAAAAGATAAAAGAAAAAATTAAACAGACTAATATTGAGCGTTACGGTTTTCCTAATCCTAATCAAAATTCGGAAATTAGAGAAAAAAGCTATTATACAAGTAAATTAAACAATTCATTTTCAACATCTGATGAGGAAGTTAATTTTCATGAATATGTTTCTTTATTTGATCCTAATGTAGAATCTCATGTATTGCATCCTGTTATTAGACATGTTATGGACTTTTATATGCCCCGATACAATTTATGGGTCCAATATGATGGAGCTTATTGGCATGGAAAAGAAAAAAGGAAAAATGACAGTTCAGCTAGAGCCGAAAAGATTAAAATAAACATGCAAAATGATAAAATTCAAAATGAAAATATTCCTAATCTTATACGATTTTGGTCAGACGATGTTGATGAGGCAATTAAAAAAGGAACAATTTTAGAAATAATTAAAACTAAAATAGATGAAAAAAAGATGTGTAACTTTAATGCTCATCAATATATAAAAAAGCAAGAATTCTTAGAAAATGATCTTAAAAATTTAGACTTTGATCCTTTTCAATTAAAAGCTTCTTCTTTTGAATTTAATTTTGAAAAAATTAATAAAGAACTCGTTGATTTTATTTTAAAATATGAATGGTTAGGATCTTTAGGAGTGACTCCTAAATGGTCTTTTACAGCTAGATATAAAGGAAATCTTGCAGGAGTTATTTTTATAAATGAACCAACGAGTTATTCGAAACTTCTTGGTCAAAATACAATGAAATATGAAGCTCTAATACAAAGAGGAGCTACAATTTCATGGGCACCAAAAAATTTAGGGAGTAAACTTTTAACTTTTGCCTGTAAATGGATGATTAATAATACAGATAAAAGACTTTTTATTGGATATGGTGACCCTAAAGCACTTGAAATTGGTACAATTTACCAGGCATGTAATTTTGAATATTTAGGAAATAATTTTGGAACATCTTTTCTATATAGACATCCTCTTATAAAGAATAATAGAACTTTCTCTTCTCAATCACTTAATCGTACATCAGCTTTTAAAAAATGGTGTAAAACAAATAATATCACCCCTAAAAAAGACTGGTTTAAAGAAAATGGATTCAAAAATCTACAAACAATTCCAGAGGGCATAAAAAATGCATGGAAAAATTGGAAAAAAAAGATACTTTCAGAGGCACAAATTTTTTTAACAGAGCGAAAGCATAAATATGTATTACTCTTAGGAAAAAATAAAAGAGAATATAAAGAATTAAAAAATTTGAAAACTTATATATGTAAACCATACCCTAAACGGAATGAAGAATATACTTCAGAATGTATTATTGATTCTAATATAATTGCCAAATTACCTCAACCTGCAACAATTCAAACTGGAACTAAATTTCATTCTACTAAAAATAGAAAGACTCCAGAAAAATTAGACTATATCATTAAAAACTATCAAAATAAGACTCAAAAGGAACTAGCTCAAACTCTTAATGAGACTAAACGATGGGTTAATTCTCAAATTCGTCAATTACAGAAAGGAGGCTCACTAGTAACAAAAAACCCAGTAGGATCTACTAAAAGTAGAAAAAACAGTGAAAAAATACAATTTATAATCGATAATTATAATAAACTCACAAAAAAAGAAATAGCTAAAAATTTAAATGAAACTGAACGATGGGTTAAAAAAACAATATCAGATTTAATAGGTAAAAAGCTGATTATATCTAAAATATCATTTCCCGAAAATCTTATAAAAGAATCAAACTGGCTTCCTGAAATAAAAGACAGACTTTTCGAATTACGTCATAAATATCTGAAAACTAATTCACAAATTTGTGAGATCCTCAAAAAAGAATTTAATTTCAGTGTTAATCCACCGGCCCTTCAGTTCTGGGCAAAAAAATTTAATTGTAAAGGTAAGAATAAGCAAGAATGGATGACTAAATATTTAACAAAAGATTTAATAATCAAACTCAGGTCAGAAAAATATAGAATAATAGATATTACAAAATATATAGAAAAAAAATATGGTATTTATATATCAAGTGATCTTATTTCTCTTCATATAAAAAAATTAAATCTTCAATAAATTTAAATCAAATTTATACATAGGCCCCATAAGAAGCAGATGCAATAAAATTCCTTCTACTCTGCACTCCGGGCC
>QNDG01000171.1 GCA_003645915.1 Candidatus Zhuqueibacterota bacterium
AGCTTCAGATACTCTTCTTCGATCTTTTTTCTTTCAAGCCCTGTGAGCCTCTGAAGCCTCATTTCAAGAATTGCCTTTGCCTGAATTTCGGAAAGGCCAAAAGTTTTCATAAGCCCGTTTTTTGCTGTATCCGGATTTCTGGATTTCTTAATAAGTGCAACTATTTCATCAATATGATCAAGGGCAATTTTAAGACCTTCCAGTATATGGGCTCTGCGCTCTGCTTTGTCCAGTTCGAACTTAGTTCTTCTTAGTATTACCTGATGCCTGTGATTAATAAATTCCTGCAGCATCTCCTTTAAATTCAGAACCCTTGGTTTTGAATTAACAAGAGCAAGCATTATTACGCCGAAAGTTGACTGCATCTGAGTCTTGACGTAAAGTTTATTAAGAATTACCTGAGGCTGAGCATCTCTTTTAAGCTCTATTACAATACGCATTCCGTCTCTGTCGGATTCGTCTCTTAAATCTGATATTCCCTCAATTTTTTTATCTTTGACAAGTTTTACTATTGTGTTAATAAGATTCAGCTTATTAAGCTGATACGGAATCTCAGAAATAATTATTGCTTCTCTGCCTGATCTGGATTTTTCAACGCTTGCCCGCGCCCGGACAATCACCTTTCCTCTTCCGGTTCTGTATGCATCCTCAATTCCCTGATTACCGTAAATTATTCCGCCTGTGGGGAAATCCGGACCTTTAACATATTTCATCAGAGTATCAATTTGAAGATCAGGTCTGTTAATAAGCGCAATTAATGCATCAACAATCTCATTTAGATTATGAGGCGGAATATTTGTTGCCATACCCACAGCTATTCCGCTTGCCCCGTTTATAAGAAGATTCGGAATTACAGACGGCATCACAAGCGGTTCTTCCAGAGATTCGTCAAAATTAGGAGCAAAATCAACTGTTTCTTTATCAATATCTTTTATCATTTCATGAGCAAGAGGCGTAAGCCTTGCTTCTGTATATCTCATAGCAGCAGGAGAGTCGCCGTCAATTGATCCGAAATTACCCTGGCCTTCAACAAGAGGATATCTGATTGAAAAATCCTGAGCCATTCTTACCATTGCATCATATACAGCCATATCACCGTGAGGGTGATACTTTCCAAGAACATCACCAACAATTCTTGCGGATTTTCTGAACGGTTTCCCGTGAGTTACGCCAAGTTCACGCATTCCAAATAAGATTCTTCTGTGAACAGGTTTTAATCCGTCTCTTACGTCCGGAAGAGCTCTTGCAACAATAACTGACATTGAATAGTCAATATATGAGCTCTTCATCTCCTCTTCAATGTAAACCGGAATAATTCTGTCTCTTTTTTCTACCATTAAACAATCCTAGTCGTTTATATTAACCAAAACTAAATATCAAGGTTTCTTACTTCGTGTGCATTAGCTTCTATAAATTCCCGCCTGGGCTCAACTTTATCACCCATAAGCACGGAAAAAATATGATCCGCTTCAACTGCATCATCTATTGTAACCTGAAGAACTGTTCTTGTGTTTGCATCCATTGTAGTTTTCCACAACTGTTCAGGATTCATCTCACCAAGACCTTTGTATCTCTGAATATGAATATTGTCTCCGCTGAGCTTTTTTGATATTGCCTCTCTCTCTTCATCCGAATATGCATAGTATTCCTGCTTACCCTTTTTAATCAGATAAAGAGGCGGTTGAGCAATGTAAAGATAACCGTTGTCTATTATTTCTCTCATATATCTGAAGAAGAATGTAAGAAGCAGTGTTCTTATATGTGATCCGTCAACGTCGGCATCTGTCATAATTATTATTTTATGATAACGGAGTTTTGATATATCAAACTGGTCTGAACCTATTCCGGTTCCAAGAGCAGTTATCATTGTCTGTATTTCATTGTTGTTTAAAATCTTTTCAAGACTTGCTTTTTCAACATTGAGGATTTTACCTCTTAAAGGCAGAATTGCCTGAAACTGGCGGTCTCTACCCATTTTTGCAGAGCCGCCTGCAGAATCTCCCTCAACAATATAGAGTTCTGACATTTTAGGATCTTTAATTGAGCAGTCTGCAAGCTTTCCGGGAAGGCTCCCGCTGTCTAGAGCTGATTTTCTTCTTGTAAGTTCCCTTGCTTTTCTTGCAGCTTCTCTGGATTTGGCAGCTGTTACTGCCTTCATAATTATTCTTTTTGCTGCTGTTGGATTCTGCTCAAGAAATTCGGAGAGACCTTCTCCTACAATTGACTCAACAATTCCCCTTACCTCGGAATTACCAAGTTTTGTTTTTGTCTGTCCTTCAAACTGGGGATCAACAACCTTAACACTGATTACTGCTGTTAATCCTTCTCTTACATCATCACCGGAAAGATTCTTAATCGAATTTTTAAAAATGTTATTCTTCTGTGCATAATAGTTGAGTGACCTGGTTAAAGCTCCTCTGAAACCCATAACATGGGTTCCGCCTTCAATAGTAGGAATATTGTTTACAAAACTGAAAACATTCTGTTGGTATGAATCATTGTACTGAAGAGCAACATCAACTTCAACATCTTCCCGTGAAGATTCAATAACAATTGGTGATTTATGCAGAGGTGTTCTTGTGGAGTCCAGATACTGAACAAACTCTTTTATCCCGCCCTTTGCAAAATACTCTTTTTCTTTACCCGTTCTTTCGTCTGTAAGTTTTATTCTGAGTCCTTTGTTTAAAAAGGACAATTCCATAAATCTCTGTCCCAGAACATCAAATTTATAATTCAACGTTTTAAAAATCTGAGGATCTGGCTTAAAATAGGTCTCAGTGCCTCTTTTCTTACTTTTTCCTACAACTTTCATATCGCCTGTAGGAACACCCCGCTCATATTCCTGCATGTATATTTTTCCGTCACGGAAAACTCTTACTCTTGCTTTTTCAGAAAGAGCGTTCGTAACGGAAACTCCCACGCCGTGAAGGCCGCCTGATACTTTATAAGTATTCTTATCAAATTTACCACCCGCATGAAGAGTTGTCATTACAACTTCAAGTGCAGGTCTTTTCTGAACAGGATGGATGTCAACAGGAATACCTCTTCCATCATCAAGAACTGTTATTGCATTGTCCTTATGAATGGTTACAAATATATTTTTACAGTATCCTGCAAGGGCCTCGTCAACACTATTGTCAACAACTTCATAAACAAGGTGATGCAGACCTCTGACCGAAACATCACCTATATACATAGAAGGTCTTTTTCTTACACCTTCAAGACCTTTTAAAACGACTATCTTTTTTGCATCATATTTTTCTGTCATACTAATCACTGAACCTTATTTAGAGTAAAACAATATCTGTTATTTGTTCTTCACCCAATCTGCGGTTAATTTTATCAATTATTTCTTTCTTATAAAAAACCAGCTCGTTTCTCCATGAATCGTTTTTTACTTTAATAAAAATCCTTCCTTTTGAAATATTAACAATATGTGTTACATGATAAATATCATCTCCAACCAGTTCTTTCCAGTTTGACGCAATTGAAAACTGTTTAACTTTCTTGTCTATTCCTGCATTTGAAAAAATTCTCTCAATTGTATTTTTTATGTGTTCCATTACTTATTTAGCTTAATTGGCATTATAAGCATGCTGAAACTCTCGTCTTCTTCCTGATCCTCCGGAAGAATCAATGTTGCCCTGACATTGCTCTTTAATGAAAATACAACATTATCAGTATCTATATGCTTTAAAATATCGACAATGTACTGTGCATTATATCCTATATCCATTGGTTCGTCTGAATACTCAATCTGCATCTCTTCTCTTGCCTCTCCGCCTACATCAGCATCCTCGGAACCAACTACAAGTTTGCCGTTATCTATTAAAAAACTTACCTGATGCGTAAGAGCGCTGGAAAAAAGAGACACTCTTCTTACAGAAGACAGGAGCATTTCTTTATTTACAACCATATTTTTATCATTATCCCTTGGAATAACTTTTTCGTAGTCAGGATATTCTCCCTCAACAAGCCTTGTATATAAAGTTGTATTTCCAAATTGAAAAGAAAGGCTTTTCTCATCAATAATCAGTGTTGTTGTTCCCGGGCTATTCAGATTCTTTAAAGCTGTCTGAACTGCTTTTGGGGGTACAATCATATTAATCTGGTTTCCTTCAAATGACATACCTCTTTTAACAATTTTTGAGAGTCTGTGCCCGTCTGTTGCTACCATGCGGAATTCACCTGGTAAAACCTGAAGATATACTCCCATCAACGAAGGTCTTAACTCTTCGGAAGAAACTGCAAAAATTGTTTTTGAAAACATTCTGCCAAGTATTTTATTGTCTATTTCAAATTTTGTGCTGCTTACCGAGGACTCAAGCTGAGGAAAATTATCCTTTGAAAAACCGGAGATTTGATAATATCCTCTGTCAGTTGTAATTTTTGCTTTGTGATTTTCATCTACATCAAAATGTACGGGAATATCAGGCAAAGCTTTGATTGTTTCAATTATAACTCTTGCAGGAAGAGCAACTGAACCCGAATCTTCCGTAGCATCAGGTGCGATAGTTGTAGATACAGATACTTCAAGATCCGTACCTGTTATTGTAAGATTTTGTTCATTCAGATCAAAAAGTATAGTTTCAAGAATTGGTGTTGTTGACCTTGCAGGAACAACACCTGAAACTATCTGAAGGGCTTCTAATAAATTTTTTTGAGAAACTGTAAATTTCATATCCCTTTTCCTCCGGAATGATGTAAATATCTATCCTAACAAAATAAAAATAATTAAGTAAATATTCAAGAGAATAATAGTACTTATAGAAATGTGAATTATGTGAACAACTTATTCGATACTTTTTTTAACTCATTAAAAAACAGAAAGATATAACTGTAAAAATTAATTTTAAAATATGTTAATTCCCTGTGTGTAACTCTATACAAGATGTGAAAAAAATGTGAATATCTTTTTAATACTTTAATCAGTCCGTATTAATTCACTTTTTATTCACATAAAAAAAGCACTTATCCACAGTAATTCACAAAGAG
>QNDG01000172.1 GCA_003645915.1 Candidatus Zhuqueibacterota bacterium
CTTATAACAAAGATCAGAACACCGATTAATATTGTTCTTTTTTTATGCGCCAGGGCTTTCTGCAAAACTCCCGCATAAAAATTCTCCAGCGCTGTAAATCTTTTCTCACTCCACTCAAGGAATCTTCCTTTAAATGTTGATCTGTCAATTCTTGTATCAATTTTAAGCATTCTGGAAGAAAGCATGGGCGTAAGATAAAGAGCAGTAAAAAGAGACGCTGCAAGAACAAAAATAATCACAAAACCCAGCTGTTTAAAAAGAATCCCAGCGATTCCCTGTACAAATAAAAGGGGAATAAAAATCACAACTGTTGTCAGCGTGGATGCTGTAATTGCTGATCCTACTTCCCTGCTGCCGAACACAGCACTCTCAAATTTTCCTTCTCCGAATTCAGATCTGTGCCTGTATATATTTTCAAATACAACAATTCCATTGTCAACAACCATTCCTATTGCAATTGCAAGACTGGATAAAGACATTATGTTTATTGTGTATCCTGCAGTATATAGAAAAATAAATGCGACAATAAGTGAAAAAGGCAGAATAAACGCAATTATCAGACTTGACCGGAGATTACGCAGAAAAACAAACACAACAAGCATTACCAGAATACCAGCCCATATAACAGTCGTTGCTAAGTTCCTGATTGAATCCTTAATGAACTGAGATCCGTCAAATACTTTTTTGATTTTTATATCTTTAGGAAGTGTAGGAGCAATCTCTTTAATTTTCTTACTAATCGCTTTTGCCACTTTGACTGTGTTTGCACCGGATTGTTTCTGAACAACAACCATAAGACTTGGGACACCGTCCATTCTTGTGATTCTCTGCTGTTTTTTAAAACCATCCTCAATAACTGCAATATCCTTAAGAAAAACCGGAACTCCCATGTAATTGCCAACCATAACATTACCAATCTCTTTGACATTACTGAATTCTCCGGGTATTCTTATTGCATAATTTTTCGTTCCGATTTCTATGTTGCCTGCAGGAATTGTTACATTTGAAGCTGCCAGCATTCTTGTAACTCTGTCAATTGACAGATTTCTTGCAGCAAGAGCAGACCCGCTGATTTTTACATTGATCTGCCTCTTAAGTCCTCCCCATGCATTCGCAGCACCAACACCTGGGACACGGGAAAGCTGGTCAGTCAGCTTATCATCAATTATTTTGTATAGATCCGGATAGCTCTCTTTTGCACTGATTCCAAGAAACAGAACAGGCATTAAAGAAGCATCAAACTTGAATATCATGGGATCATTTGCATCACTTGGCATTGTGGGAGCAATAATGCTTAATGCTTCCCTTACATCAAGAGATGCAGCATCAATATTGGTTCCCCATTTGAAAAACACAACAACAGATGAAACATTCTCCTGGGATTTGGAAATAACCTTGTCAACATTGGGGACAGTACTTACAGCATCCTCAATAACTTCAGTCAGTCTCTTTTCCACATCCTCGGTTCCGGCTCCGGGATAAACTGTTGTAATTGTTACTGCCGGCAGTGTAATATCAGGCATTAAATCTATGTTTAACTTGGAAATACTTACCATACCTATGATAAATATCACCAGAAATACTGCAAATGTTGTTATTGGCCTTTTTACTCCTAATTCAGGAAGATTCATATTATCTACCTCCTGTAACATTAACTTCCACAGGCGAGCCCTGCATTACAATTTCCTGACCTGTTACAATTACGCTGTCCCCTGTAGATATACCGGTTAAAATCTCCAGTTTTGTATTCTGCCTGATTCCGGGAACGACATTCTGTCTCTGAGCTCTTTTGTTTTTAACAACAAACACATGATAATCACCTGTCCTGCCCAGAACCGCATCCGAAGGAATAATAATTGTATCCGATTTTTTGTTGACAACAATCTCAAGTCTGCAGAACATACCGGCTTTCAGCAAATAATTTTGATTTGGCACCTTCACCTCTACCAGAAAAGTTCTTGTTGCAGGATTTGCAGCCATATTGACATTCTGCACAACGCCATTGATTATACTTCCGTTTAATGCATCAGGATACACAAGAACAGTTTGTCCTTTTTTAATAAGCTGGACTTCTTTTTCTGATGCCCATACCTGGATTTTAAGATTTGACAAATCCATCAGCTGTACAATTCCGGGAGCGCCGGGCATCTGGGGATTAATCATATCCCCCTCATTAAGCTACCGCGCTGTAATCACACCTGAAAACGGAGCTTTGATGATTGAAACATCAATCTGCCATTTTGCAAGATCCAGAGCAGCAGTTGCACTTTTCAACTGTGCCTTTGCAGATTCGTATCCTGTCTCAATCTGTTCAAACTGCTGGATACTCATTGACCCTTCCTGTTTTAATTTTAAAGCTCTTTTATAATTTCTTTCTGCACTGGCAAATGCTGCATTTGCCACAGCAGCGCCGGCTTCTGCCTGTTCAAGTCTTAATTTAAAAGTTATTTGATCCAGTTCGGCAAGCACATCACCTTTGTTGACCCGGTCGCCAATATTTACATAAATTTTTGATATTTTACCCCCTACATCAGGTAGAAGGTTTAACTTTTTCCAGGTATCAATTGTACCTGTAAATTCAAATCTTTGCTCAATTTCTCCTTTATCTGCAACAAGAATCTCTACAGGGACAACTTTCCCCTTAATATTATTATCTTTCTTTGAATTACTACAACCTGCCACTGTTGATAATATCAGGATTATCACTAAAGTACCTGCAAAACCGGCCGCCCTGGCCATTATTTTTTTATTGTTTTTCATATCCTATTCTCCTTTTCCAATTCGGCCAACAGCTTTTTTATATTTGGCCATTGTAATTCTGTAATCTGCAAGCGCAGAAATGTAATCTGTTTTAGCCTTTGTAAGAAGTGTGGATGCATCCAGCACATCTGAATTTGTAGCCATACCCTGATGAAACATATTGTTTGTTATTTTATAATTTTCCTCAGCCTGATTAACATTTTCTCGCGCAGCGGAAATTCTCTGTTCAAGCTCCTGCAGCTGCAGAACAATTGACGTTATTTCAAGCCTTATTCCATTCTGAACCTGTTTAAAATTCTCCCGCATTTTTATCAAATCAGACTTTGCCTGCATTTTTTTATAGTATGTTTCTCCCCAGTCAAAAATATTAACCGAAGCAACCACTGAAACTGTCCATGTATTGTAGAACTGGTTTGCATATTCTCTGTCAGGACGTTTATAACCGTAATCCGCAACCAGGGCAATATTCGGAAGATAACCAGCTTCTGCAATATCAACAGCTTTTTTGCTGATATTTATCCCGTGTTTCATCATTTTTAATTCAGGTCTGTTTGCAAGAGCAAGTTTAATGCTTTGATTTAAAGAAACAGTGTCTGATTTTGCAGTTTCAAGAGGTTCTGTAAGTTCCAGCTCCGTATCAAGAGGAATGCCCAGAACATTACAAAATGCCTTTTCCGCAAGTTCTCTTCCGTTTTCCGCTCTCATAAGATTTATCTCCATTGAAGATAACCGGACTTTTGCTTTAAGCAGATCATTCTTTGTAATCATTCCGAGAGAAAACATATTTTTCAAATCTTTTACATGACTTTCCATCTGTTCCACTGCATCTCTGCTTACCTTTACAAATTCGTCAGCTTTGATAAGATTCCAATAAGATTCAACCACTTTGAGAATAATCTCACTTTCGCTTTTTTTCATCCCTTCATCTGCCATTTTTACGCCGAGAGATGCAATCTTGTAACCATTAAGGATCTTAAACCCTGTAAAAACCGGCTGCTGAACTCTTATACCAAAACTGTAAATCTGATCCTGGCCTATTGGTATTCGCTTTGGGAACGCTTCTGCCGGCGCACCACTGAAATTTGCAAATATTTTACCGGGCATAAACGGCGCCACATCAAGTTTTGTATAATTGCCGTTCCCTGTTATCTTAGGCAAAAATCCTGTCCTGGCCTCACCTAATTTTGCCTTTGCAGAAAATACATTCTGCCTCTCCTGGGCAATAGTACTGTTGTGCTTTAATGCAATCTCTATGCTCTTTTTTATTGTAAGGGACATTTTTTGTTCACAATAACTCTGCTGAATGCCTGTAAGTGCAACAATTAAAAAAAGAACATATTTATACACTGATCTCATAAAATTTCCTCCTGAATCTAAAAGGGAAAAACTGCCATTCCCAGACTTAAACTGAAAATGCCCTGTTCTGAAAATGTTTCGCCAAAGAAAAAGGTATCTCTGCAGAACAGATAGGTGTACCTTGCTTCTGCAATAATTGAAAACCATTTTGCTACCGGAACTTCAAGCTCAAGCCCTCCGTGAAGCCCGAAACTCATTTTTTGCACCTTTTCCCCTTCAAAAAGTGAAGTCTCTCCTTTGGGCCCGTCGTCTGTAAATCTCCATGGGATGATATCAGCGCCAAATTTTAAAGAAGGCACTGCAATCCAGTGAAAAACAGGAATAATGTTGGAGACTGACACGCCGGGTATTAACCAGCCCGGCTTCTTTGCACTGTCAACTTTGTATTGATCCGATATTTCAAGAAACTGATAAAACGCCTGCAGCTCCACTTCGAATCCTTTTGTTATCTGCTGTCTGAACGCAATAGAATAACCTGTTGAACTGTTAACATAATCAGACATCTTTATGTTATCTCTGAATGTACCTTTTACAGGCCGTACACCTGACATATTAAATCTGATACCAAATTTGCTGTCCGCTCCGTACCCGGAAATAAGGGGAAGCAGAATCAACGCATAGACAAATATTACATTTTTTCTTGTCATAATGTCTCCTGTGACTATTTTTTATCTTTTAATTGCTCCGTTTAAAAAAACATCCAACACTTCCGGTGCCTTTGACTTAAGATTATCATCTTCCGAACTTATTATCACATTAAGGGTAAATGAACTGAGAATACCTCTTAAGGCCTTCATAGCGACCTCTGGTTCAATGTTTCTCAGATATCCGCAGTCTATACCCTCTTTAACAAATTGCAGGA
>QNDG01000173.1 GCA_003645915.1 Candidatus Zhuqueibacterota bacterium
TACACCCTTAATCTCAACCAACTGCCATTTTTACTGCAGCTTCAGCATGTATCTTTGTAGTATCGTAAACAGGCAGATCAGTATGTTTCTGTTTGATAAGAAGAGGTATTTCAGTGCATCCGAGAATTACTGCTTCAGCTCCCCGTTTTTTAAGATTATCAATTATTCTTATAAATTCTTTTCTTGAACTTTCAATTATTTCTCCCAGGCACAGCTCTTTAAAAATCACATTGTGGACAAGATCTCTATCTTTTTCATCGGGAACAATTACATCTATACCGTATTTCTCTTTAAACCTTGCTCTGTAAAAATCCTGCTCCATTGTAAACTTTGTTCCAAGCAGACCTGCTTTTGCAACACCGTCTTTTTTGAGCTTTTCAGCTGTTGCATCAGCTATATGCAAAATGGGAATCGAAATACCGGACTGAATTTCAGGTGCAAGTTTATGCATTGTGTTTGTACAGATAACAAGAAAATCCGCTCCGCATAATTGGATTTTTTTTGCTGCTTGTGTAAGAATTTCTGCAGCTTTGTCCCATTTTCCGCTATACTGTAGTTTTTCTATCTCGTCAAAATCCACACTAAAAAGACAGATTTTTGCAGAGTGAAGCCCGCCTAAGCTTTTTTTAACACCTTCATTTATAAGCTGATAATAAGTAAGAGTGGATTCCCAGCTCATTCCTCCGATCATTCCTATTGTTTTCATCTTTTTTTACCTCATTGAATACTATTAAACTGCTGTACAGATCAAGCAGTATCAAACACTAATATATCGATATTTCAAACTTCAGCATTCTGAATGTTGCAGATGTGAAGGATCTGATCCCTGCTGGCAGACGATTTGGTTGTTTTACACATTGAACGAATTGGTGTTATTAAAATCAAGACAGGAAAAATATGTGTAATTGACAAATCCATAATAGATCAAACTGATCCCGTCCATTACATTGATGTGAAACACCGAAATTTGTTGCACATCTCCATTTTTAATGATATATCATATTATATAATAATAAGAAAGAATAATTGCAAGCTCTTTCAACACAATTTGAATTTTTTAAGTCTTTTTTCAACTGCTCTGGCAGAAGGAGTAATGGAGAGGCCTCCCAGGGCCGTACATCTTAGTTCATGGGGAAGGCTCTTTCCGACATCAAACATAGTGTCCACAACCTCATCAAAAGTCACAACCGGATCAAAATTAGCCAGTGCCATATTTGCACATGATACAGCATTAGATGCTGCCATTACATTTTTCCCAAGACATGGTACTTCTACGCGATTTCCAACCGGGTCACATATCATTCCAAGAGAATTTTGAAGAGCCATAGATGCAGCTGCAATACTCTGCTTTAATGTTCCTCCAGCAAGATAAACAAGGCCTGCTGCAGCCATAGAAGATGCTGCTCCGCATTCAGCCTGACACCCGCCAATTTCTGCAGAAAAAGTTGAATGCTCGGAAATAAAAACTCCGATTATTCCAGCCGCCAGCATGGCTTTAACAATTTCACTTTCATCTTTATTCATTAAATGAGCTGCTCCCAAGATTGAGCCCGGAATTGTTCCGCATGAACCTGCTGTCGGAGCTGCTACAATAACACCCATGGAGCTTTTTACTTCCATTACAGCTGTTACATACAATACAATTGTATTCAGTACACCACCGTCAAGTAAAACCTTTTTAGCCATCTTTTCTTTAAATCCTGCAGATTGGCATTGTAAAATTCTATCCTCATAATACGTGCCTTTTAACCCTGTTTTAATTGATTGATCCATTATATGGACAATTTTACGCATTTTTTCAAATACTTCTTTTTCTGTAATTCCTCCACGTGAACTTTCATAATCAACTGCAGTTTGCCAGATATTCAGATTCTTCTTTTCTGCATATTCCTGCATTTCTGAGCAGTACAAAAAGGGGACATTTACATTCTTACGTGAAAGTACAGGCAGAACAGGTTTTAAATAACTCACATTTTTAACACCGGATATTACTTTAACTTTTTCGATATCGGAGTTGGAAAACTGAGTATGGCTTTTTATCTCAACAAAATTTTTTAAACCTTTCTTGCATTCAAGAAAATCAAAATTAATTGCAGAAGAAATAGAAGATTTTACATCATCTAAATTGTCAGTATAAACAATCAGTTCATAATAATCTCCGCAGACAGAAACTTCAGCACCGTCTATTTCTGTAATTTCAATGGCTCCGCCGCCGGTTGATATTGCAGTCATTGTATGAGAAATCTGTGAATTAGATATTTTCATGCGGTAGGTATTGGGATGTTTTGCACCGTAACTTGTGTAATTGACCTTTATATTTATTCCGGCTTCTTTTATTCCCTGCATAAAATCCTTCATTTTCTCATCATCAGGATTCCACCCAAGCAAACCGCTGTAAAGTCCCATATCACTTCCCTGACTCTCATGTGTGGTAACAAGTGAACCGTTGGGGTCATAATCAATTACAACATTTTCTATATTACCGGCAATCAGATCTCGTGCAATAAGCCCAATTCGGCATGCAGCTGCACTGTGTGAACTTGACGGTCCGCGCATGACTGGACCGATAACATCATTAAATATGCTGGAACAAGCCACAAATCCTCCTGTTTTTAAAATTAAAACATAATACTAATGTAAAATTCTAAGTTATAGGACTCATCTCTACATCTGTGAAACAAAACTCTCAATACCATCACTATAATTGATGTCTGTTAAAATTAATATCAGCAGGGGAGTAGTAAAACCAGTGCATATACATTAAAATACATCCTATGTGTACTGTTATGCATTCTTTCAAGCCACAGATGAATATAATCAAACCCAAACTGGCCATCAATGCAAAGGTTTTCTATACACAGCCCTTCCTCTGCCTGCCATTTAAACCCGTCATTGCTTACCACGCTGCCAATTCCCCTGCCTGTTGCATAAAACTATATCCTGTAACTTAGATATCAGTCTGATGCTGACCATCTGTTGCAAGAACATGGCTATGACATTCTGTATCTTTAACCCTGAGACCTGTTTCCAATTTCCGGGTTAACGCTTAAATTTTCTTTTATCTTGTTATTTTCTATAATATAAACATTGCATGATATTTTTAAAATGAATAAAAAAACTTATAAACAATAATAATTTATTCAAAGTTTTATTTTTTGCTGAATTACTCAGGGTTAAACAGATTTTATATAATTGCAGCATAAGATCGGGAAAATATTCAGATTTCCGTTTGTTTTGTATAGTGCAATTGATATTGTAAACGCAACAGCCGTCTACCAGATTTATTATAAAAATAAAATTCATCTATAAGTAAGGCATTATATTGAATAAAAACGAGACTATACTTGGAAATATCATTATTTCTCAGTTGTTACAAATATTAGTTTATTCTCCACATTCATAATACAGAGAACATAAAAACAAAAAAATATATTCTTTTATTGAAATGAAAACAAATTATATCATCTATAATCTTAATATTGCCGGTAATATTTTTAGACTTCTTTCATTCTGTATCTAATGACTGATGCTACTCCAGATTTATCTCTTACTATACTGTACATATATCCTCCTGCAAATGCCCTGGGAGTTGTGTGTAACCAGATTCGCATTATATAAAATCCTTTGGTATTAAAAATATCATATGCATAAAATTCTTTGCCCTCTTTCTTTTTCATCTCCATGGTTTCTACCCACAAATCACCTTTTTCATCAACAATCATATACTCTGTAATTGTCTTTACTCTAGGGAGTTTTACTTCTCTCGCCATCTTTACAAAAACTTTATTAGGATTATCTTTAAATGCTTTTATATATTCCTCTTTGTCTGCAGATGTAACAGGAACAGGTTTATAAGACTTTTCAATTTTTCGGAATAATTTGCCTTTTTTATCAAAGACCTCTATTAGATAATTGCTGTTAAGGCAGTGGTATAACCATCCGTTTTTTTCATCACCTGTAAATATTGAACAAGGCAGGTACGGCACATTAATTCCAAATGTGGTATTCCCGCTTCTTAGCATTTTAAATTCTTCAGGTTTAAACTGCCCCCATAAAAGCTTTTCATCTCCCTGCAGGCTAAAACTTTTAATATAAAGTTTTTTCTCCTCCGAGTATATGTTTTCCCTGCATGTAAGTGTTGAATCTGTTGTCAGATAAATTCCGCTCAAGTTGTTTTTCATCTGAAAGCTTTGTAAAAATTTTCCCCTTATAGTAAAGAAACTAACTCTTCTCAACTGCCAATCCAGTACAACCAGATTGTTGTCTGGCAGAAATTTCATGCTGCCAATAGCCTGGAATTCTCCGGGACCGCTGCCTTTTTTCCCGATTGAGAATAAATATGTGCCGTTTTTATTAAAAACTTTTATTGACAAATCTGCAGCATCACTTACATAAATATTACCTTGTTTATCAACTAATATTTTACGGGGTTTGTAAAGATTTATCTTTCCCTCTTCTTCTCCGATGGAAAGATCCTGTATAAATTCAATTGTTCTGTCCGGAAACAGGGGTTTATCTGAATTATGAACAATCTCTATACCCTCTTTTTTTTCTACAACAGGTGTTGACCTTTTCTTCCCGCATAAAATCAATAAAAATGAAAGCATGCTTACCAGAATAATCATACTCTTTTTCATAATAATACTCTCTTTTTAGAAATAATTATAAAAAGCGGATTTAACAATTTTTTAATTTTTATTGTATACTTAATGTGCTGTTTCCTTCAATAAAAACCTTATTAAATCTTAAAGTGAGATATGCCACACCTTTAATAAGTGAGCTGTCAAATACATCAGATGACAAGTGGCTTATCTGCACCAATTATTTAATCATTAAATTTTCGGATTCAAATCTATCTTACAAATCAGGATAAATATCTGCTATTCAATTCAAAAATCTATTTAATAATATCTGTACCCATGTATTTTCTTAAAACTTCCGGAACAATAATAGTTCCCTCGTCTGTCTGATA
>QNDG01000174.1 GCA_003645915.1 Candidatus Zhuqueibacterota bacterium
GCATGACATGTAACTTTTGCTGTAATTTCTTTTACCGCCCTCTCATCTCCGGAGGATTCCTGCTTTATCTCGCTTACTGCCTCTTCTATTATTTTTGTATAAAGTTCCACTCCAACAGAATCAACATTGCCGCTTTGCTCGACTCCGAAAAAATTTCCTGCTCCTCTTATTTCAAGATCTCTTCTTGCTATCTGAAAACCTGCTCCCAGCTCTGTAAATTCCTCTATTGTTCGCAGTCTCTTAACAGCCCCCCTTGACAACGAATGGAACGGAGGAGTAAGAAAAAAAGCATACGCTCGTTTTCCTGATCTGCCAACTCTTCCCCTTATCTGGTAAAGCTGGGACAGACCCAGTTTATCTGCTCTGTGAACCAGAAGGGTATTCACCCTTGGCATATCAAGACCCGACTCAATTATCATTGTTGATACAAGACAGTCATATTTGTAATTAACAAAATCGAACATTACTTTTTCAAGATGTTTGCTGTCCATTTGCCCGTGCGCACTTACAACTCTTGCACCGGGGACAAGCCTTTTTATCATCTTTTCTATTGCATATATAGATTTTATTATATTATGAACAAAGAATATTTGCCCGCCCCTGTCAATTTCATTTTCAATGGCTTCCTTTATTATCTCTTCGTTAAAAGGTACAACTTCTGTATGGATTGGGAGCCTGTCTCTTGGCGGTGTTGTAATTAAAGACATGTCCCTTATCCCTGTCATAGAAAACTGTAAAGTTCTCGGTATGGGAGTTGCTGACATTGAAAGTACATCAACATTTTTTTTGAGAGCTTTTAATTTTTCCTTCTGTTTTACTCCGAACCTCTGCTCTTCATCAATTATCAAAAGCCCGAGATCCTTAAATTCAATATCTTTTGATAAAAGCCTGTGAGTTCCGATAATTATATCTATTGAACCTGATTTCAGGCCTGCAACAATCTTTTGCTGATCCTTTCTTGTTCTGAACCTTGACAGCACCTCCACCTTAACAGGAAAAGAAGAGAGCCTTTGTGTAAACGTATTAAAATGCTGCTGAGCCAGTATTGTTGTGGGAACCAGAACAGCAACCTGTTTTGAATCATTTACAGCCTTAAAACTTGCTCTCAAAGCCACTTCTGTTTTTCCGAATCCCACATCACCGCATATCAGCCTGTCCATTGGTCTCGGACTTTCCATATCTTTTTTAACATCTTCAATAGCTCTGGCCTGCTCCGGTGTTTCTTCGTAAATAAAAGAAGATTCAAGACTTCTCTGCCACATATTATCTTCAGAAAAGCTGAATCCTTTTTCCAGCCTGCGCTTGGAATACAATTCAATTAATTCTCTCGCTATCCTTTTTACAGACTCTTTTGTTTTTGCTTTTGTCCGCTCCCACGCTCCTGTGCCAAGCCTGTTTACCTTTACATGAGCTCCTTCCCCTGCAGAATATTTCTGAACTCTGTCAACAGAATCAAGGGGAACGTATAGTACATCTCCTCCTTCATATTCAATTGCAAGGCACTCCTGCTGAATGCCGTCAACTTCTATTTTCTCCAGGGTTTTATAGCGCCCTATACCATAATCAATGTGAACAACATAATCACCCTTTTTCAGAGACGTTATTTCGTGAATGGGAATGCCTGCCTTAAAAACAGGTCTGGCCCTTTTCCTTCGTTTCTTCCCGAAAATATCCTGCCCCGTAAAAAGAACAAACCCCTCATCCTGAATTTCAAAACCGGAAACAACCGGTCCGATTCCTGTTTTAATCTGAGAAGTATCTTTTTCTGTCAGATCCAGAAAATCCAGCAGATGTTCCTTTTCACGTCTATCCTTACAGCAGATATATACTTTAGAATTCTCAGCCTTTTTCTCTAAGAGCCTGTTTATGGAACCCGGAGAAATCTCCGGTACAGAAACCGAACGCGCCCCAAAATCAATTTTAGTATTGTGGCCTTTTAAGGAACTGCAATTAATTGTAAAAAAATTTCTTAACCGCCCAAAAAATTCCGAAGGATCTTCAAAAGATTCTTTATGTTTTAAAAACAACTCCTCAGCGTTTTTTTGCACGTGTTCTCTGTCTTTTACATAAACAATCGTGTTCTCCGGCAGGTACGAATCTATACCGGCAAGAGAATGTTTCCATGTTTGGACTGAAGGTAAAATCGTTAAGGAATCAGCTTTGCCTGTTGATCTCTGGGTAATTGGGTTGTATTTACGAAGGGAATCCACTACATCACCGAAAAACTCTACTCTGAAAGGGTGTGATCCGTAAAACGGGAAAATATCCAGAATCCCGCCTCTTAAACTTATATCTCCCGGAGTATCTGCTATCACTTCTCTTGTGTATCCGAAATCTGTAAGATTTCTTACAAGCTCTTCAGGAGATATGGTCACCCCCTTTTTAATTACAACTGTTTTTCCCTTAAAAAGATTTTTTTCCGGAACCCTCCTTATACTTCCAGAAAAAGATGTGACAATAAATCCGCAGGAACCTGAGCACAGGTTTCCCAAAACCTCTGCCTGATGCCCTTCCTTTGCCGGATTTAAAACAAGAGAAGTGTCTCCGTATTCATGGCTGCCAGGGAAATAACACGCAGAATGATTTTCTGAAAAAGCATTTAACTCTTCAGAAAAAAATTCGGCCTGCTCTTCATCCTGCATAATTATAAATACAGGCTTTCCTGTAATCCTGTTTAACAAGTATAAAAGAAGGGGCTCCAAAGATCCGGCAACTCCGGAAACTGTAATTTCTCCCTTCTCATGAGAAAATTTAACAAGGGATTTAAAGGATTCCAGATTTGAAACAAAAGTTTCTATATTTCGGAAGAAATCCATAATATCTTTTTAATTAAAATTCTATAGGAACAAACAGTTACTTCCAGTAAATTCTGACAAAAGAACGCACCGGTCTTTCCACAACCCCCGGAAAGGGATCAAATCTTTCAACTTCCCATCCGGATATGGAGTATCTGTCTGCCTTTTCAGAAAGGAACCTGAGCTCCTTTTCAACATCAGGCCCCTTAATACAACCCAAACATCCAGCAGACTTTTCCAGAAACCTGCTGCTCCATTTTACAAGCAGAGAAATCTTTGCCACTGACCTGCTGAGGACCAGGGAAAAACCGAACATCTTAGAATCAAGATTTTCCGCTCTGTCGCACACAACTTCTACATTATCCAGTAAGAGCTCAGAAACAACCTTTTGTAAAAAACCCGCTCTTTTCCTCTTGGATTCAACGAGACACATTTTTATATGCGGATACACAATTGCAAGTACAATACCTGGGAACCCCGCTCCTGAACCCAGATCCATCACACTCAGCTCTTTTGAAAAATCCAGATACTCCGCAAAGCCAAGAGAATCTGTAAAGTGGTGCTCAACAATCCTTTTCGTATCTTTTTCCGAAACAAGATTAAAAATCATGTTTGTCCGGTAAACGAGATCGTGATACAGCTCCAGTCTGTCCATAGTTTGCCCGGAAAAGGATAAGGATAAAGAAAGTCTTTTCAGAATATTTTCAATAAGCTCCTTTTGTTCCACGTGGAACATTTCATATCCCTCTTCTCGAAATAAGCACAGCCAGCGCTGATATATCCGACGGAGAAACACCGGAAATTCTTGATGCCTGCCCGAGAGTGTCCGGCATCACCTTCATGAGCTTCTCTCTTGCCTCCATTGTAAGAGACGTAATTTTTGAATAGTCAATTGATTTAGGTATTTTTACCTGTTCCATTTTCTGCATCTGTCCTACTACGTCTCTCTGCCTTTGAAAATACCCCTCATACTTTATCTCTATTTCAACCTGCTCCGCCACAGAATCTGTCATGTCACCACAATCTTCAAACATTTCCCTGACTTCTTTAATCCCCATAAAATCTTTAAAATGAAGCTCCGGCCTCTTTATTAATCTGTAAACAGATTGTTTTTCGGAAATTTCAGATGTCCCCAGTTTTTTTAAAACAGGATTTACTTTCTCCGGTTCAGGTTTAATAAATGCTGAATGATCAAAAATTTTCTTAATAAGAGCATCTTTCTTTTTGACTTTTTTAATAAATTCTACAGGAAGAAGACCGTACTCTTCAGCAATGTCATACAATCTCAAATCCGCATTGTCCTGACGAAGCAAAAGTCTGTACTCTGCCCTTGAAGTAAAGAGCCTGTAAGGTTCGTTTGTCCCCTTTGTTACAAGATCATCAATAAGCACGCCTATGTATGCCTGATGCCTTTTTAAAACAAGAGGTTCTTTTCCTTTTAAAGATGCCACTGCATTTATACCTGCAATAAGGCCCTGGGCAGCAGCCTCTTCATAACCTGAAGTTCCGTTTATCTGACCTGCAAAAAAGAGCCCCTGAACAATCTTTGTCTCAAGATTCGGTTTAAGCTGAGTGGGCGGAAAAAAATCATACTCAATTGCATACCCCAGCCTTGTAACAGTACAATGCTCAAGCCCGGGAATAGTGTGAACCCCTTTTAGCTGAACCTCTTCAGGAAGGCTTGTTGCAAAACCATTGATATAATACTCAACAGAATGAATTCCTTCAGGTTCAAGAAAAATCTGATGACTCCCCTTTTCACTGAACTTTACTATTTTATCTTCAATTGACGGACAGTATCTTGGCCCCACACTCTGTATTTTCCCTGTATAAATAGGAGATCTGTCAAGACCTGTTCTCAATATTTTATGTGTTTCAGGATTTGTTCTTGTTAAAAAGCACGATCTTTCAGGCCTTGAAATTTCCTTTGTTCTGTACGAAAACGGCACAGGATCCGGATCCCCTTTTTGTTCTTCTGTTTTTTCAAAATCAATAGTCCTTCCGTCAACCCTTGGGGGCGTACCTGTTTTCAGTCTTCCTGCCTTGAATCCCAATTTTACGAGACTCTCTGTCAGCCCTGTTGCAGGAAACTCTCCAACCCTCCCTGCTGGGAAGCTTTTCATTCCAATGTGAATCAGGCCGTTTAAAAAAGTTCCGCATGTAAGAACCA
>QNDG01000175.1 GCA_003645915.1 Candidatus Zhuqueibacterota bacterium
AATGTTCAAAGTGGGCGGAGTAAGAAGGGATATTGATGATGATGATATTCCCTGGATCCGGAAAAGTCTGGATCAGTTAAAACCTGCATTGGATATGTTCAAAGGCGCAGTAATGGATGATCCTGTAATACATGCAAGAACAAAGGGCGTAGGTGTTTTGACAAAGGAAAAGGCAATTGAGTACTGTGTTGTAGGACCTACTGCCAGACCTTCCGGACTTGCAATTGATGTACGTAAAGACGATCCCTACTTTGCATATGACTGGGTTGACTGGGATATTGTAGTACTTGAAGAAGGAGATGTGTTTGCAAAAGCAGCGGTCAGAATTCTTGAAATGTATGAATCAGTAAAAATCATTGAACAGTGTCTGACAAAAATGAAATCCGGAATAGTGGATCTTAAAGTTAAAGAGCTGCCGCCGGGTGAAGGTATAGGACGCGCAGAAGCTCCAAGGGGTGAGGTTTACCACTACTGCAGAAGCGACGGATCAAATTTCCCTGCAAGATATAAGGTACGTGCTCCAAGTTATACAAATATTTTTTCAAACGAAGTTGCAGTGATCGGAGAAACCGTAGCAGATGCAGCTCTTATTCTCGCTGCAGTTGATCCGTGCTACTGCTGTACTGAACGTGTTGTTGTGATAAATCACGATACCGGATCAGAAGATGTACTGTTTGAGAATGACCTTGTGGCATTATCGCATAAAAAAACTGAAAAAATAAGAAAAGAGATGGGTGTGTGATGAACCTTCTTTTGTATCCTGTAATTTTACCTGTTTTGGCAGGTTTTATATGTTTTGTTTTTCCGAAAAAGCTGAAACTGGTCAGAGATGTTTTTGCCCTTTTATTTTCCGCAGCACTATTCGTGCTTACACTCAGGTTTTTTATTAACAGACCTGACAGTTATGTGTTCAATGATTCCACACTACTGAAAATTGATAATTTAAGCGGCTTTATGCTTCTTGGTATTGGTTTCTTCGGGTTTATTATAACGTTGTATTCATTGGGGTTTATGAACAGGAAAGAGAATCTTAATCTTTATTACGGTTCTGTTCTTATGACACTGGGGACTGCCTGCGGAGCGGTCCTTGCAAACAATCTTATTCTGCTGCTTGTTTTCTGGGGTTTTCTTGGTGTTACACTCTATTTACTCATTATTACGGGAAAAGGGGATACAGGTCCGGCAGCGCTAAAAACAATGGTAATTATAGGAGGAAGTGACGCCCTGTTCCTGTTTTCCATAGTTATTATCCATGCTATTACAGGAACGTATGATATAGATAAGATATTATTGAATTTTAATAATTTCTGGGTATATTTTGCTTTCATTTTATTAATATTAACTGTTTCCGCAAAAGCCGGTTCAATGCCTTTGCATACATGGATCCCCAAGATATCTGAAAAAGCGCCGATACCAGTGCTTGCATTTATACCTGCTGCGCTTGATAAATTAATCGGAATATATTTACTTGGCAGGATTTGTTTAAGCATGTTCAGCCTTACAGGTGCAATGAATCTTCTTTTAATGATTACAGGGGTTGTAACAATAATCGCTGCAGTTATGATGGCATTGATTCAGCACGATTTCAGGAAACTCCTGGCATATCATGCGGTTTCTCAGGTTGGCTATATGATTCTCGGCATAGGAACCGGCAGTCCCATTGGAATTCTGGGTGGTTTGTTCCACATGCTGAATAATTCTATTTACAAAACCTGTTTGTTTTTAACAGGAGGAGCAGTAAAAAAACAGAGTGGTACTGCAGATTTAAATAAAATGGGCGGCTTGGGAAAACTTATGCCTGTTACTTTTATAGCCTTTTTTATTGCAGCGCTTTCCATTTCAGGAGTTCCGCCTTTTAACGGGTTTGCTTCCAAATGGCTTATTTATCAGGGATTGATAGATCTTGGCCAGCAGGGTGATAAGCTGTGGATTATCTGGTTGATTGCAGCAATGTTCGGAAGCGGACTTACTCTTGCAAGTTTTATGAAACTTACACATGCTATGTTTCTCGGAGCTCCTTCGGAAAATGTGTTAGGAAAAAAGATTAAAGAAGAGAACCTGTTTATTTTGATTCCCAGTGTGATTTTAGCAGGTTTATGTGTTGTTTTTGGTGTCTTTGCTTTTTCTGTACCAATCAAACATCTTTTAATGCCTGTTGTAGGGAAAGTTTCATACCTTGGATTATGGAAACCGGGATTGGCAACATTTTTAATTTTTATGGGATTTATTGTAGGTCTGATTATTTATCTTGCAGGTAGTGTTAAAGTACGTGAGGCAGAGCCATTTATTGGTGGTGAAAAACTTCCGGTTGAAAATCGGGTATCTGGTACTGGATTTTATAATACAATTAAAAATATGGCTGGAATTAAATGGTTTTATGAAAAAGCCAAATTGTGCTGGTTTGATATATACGAACAATGTAACAATCTTTTAGACAGAGCTGCCCAGATTCTGCGTCCTGTACATACCGGAGTGTTAAGTATGTACATGGTTTGGTTGTGTTTTGGGCTGGCTGTTTTGATCTTTGTATTAATGGGGAGGTAGCGGATGGTTTCTGCCCTCATTCCTCTTATCGGATTGATGATTTGCGGCGCTGTAATCGCGCTGGAAACAAAGGATTTGCTTTCAGGAATAATTTCTCTGGGAATAATAGGATTTGCATTAACCATAGTTTTTCTTATTCTTCAGGCACCGGATCTTGCAATAGTGCAGATAATTATTGAAACTCTTACTCTGATTATTCTTATTGCAGCAGTTCTTAAAACAACAATAAAAGACAGTATTGAGAGTTTAAAAGCAAGAAAAGTAATTTTATGGGTTGCAGGTCTTGTCTGTGTCGCAGCATTTATTTTTGCAAGTTTAAAAGCTTTTGCAGATATCTCTGCTTTTGGTTCTCCTGTTTTGAGAATGGCTGAGTATTATTTAAGTAACGGTGTTACAGGAACCGGAGCAGTTAATCTTGTTGCTGCAATAATTCTTGATTTCAGAGCGTATGATACTCTTGGAGAAGCAACAGTTCTTTTTACATCAGTGGCAGGAGTTGTTGCTGTATTAAGAAAAAAAGGGAGGACTTGATAAATGCAGGGCATGAGTCTGATAGTTAAGAAAATCAGTCAGATTATGGCTCCTTCCATTTTTATTCTCGGCATGTATGTTGTTGCTCACGGACATTTAACACCTGGCGGAGGTTTTGCAGGTGGTGTTTTAATAGCCGGTTGTTTTACATTGCTGATACTGGCGTATGGCTCTTCAAAAGAGCGGAGTCTGGTGTTTAAGGAGAAAGCATCGTTAATTGAAAGCGGCGGGATTTTTCTGTTCTTGTTTATAGCATTATTAGGGCTTATTCAGGGTACATTGTTTTTTGTGAATATTTTTTCCAGGTCAAATCCAGGTGTACCCGGAGCTCTTTTCAGCAGCGGGATAATTCCTCTGTGTAATATTGCAATTGGTGTTGAAGTGGCAGCTGCTCTTTTTGCCATATTTATAACATTTGCAATAATGAGATTCGGAGAGAAATTATGATTGAGTATATTCTGGCAGTAGTACTGTTTGCTATCGGGCTTTACGGAGTAATTGTGAAGAGAAATCTGATAAAAATAATCATAGGCCTTATGATTATGGAGTATGCTGTTAATCTCTTTCTTGCTCTTATTGGTTATCGTTCAGGAGGAGCTCCTCCTATAGTTGAGGTGGGTAAAAATCAAATATTTGTTGATCCATTACCACAGGCCCTTGTTTTAACTGCAATTGTAATAGGGCTGGGAACAACAGCGCTTCTTGTATCATTTGCTGTAAGAATTTTTGAAAAATATGATACTTTTGATGTGCATAAAATCAGGAAACTTCGCGGATGAATGTACTACCTTTATTTATCGTGATTCCATTAGGAGCCGCATTTTTAATACCGTTTTTGGTTAAAGTGTGGCGAAGGATGCCGGACTTAATAGGTTCTCTGGCAACATTATCATTAACAATAATGGTTCTCTGCGTGATAGGCAGGATTAACAATGTGTGGGTTTATTATGTCGGCGGATGGGAACCTGTAAAGGGCATACCAATCGGGATTTCAATGGTTGCAGACGGATTGTCCGTGTTAATGCTGATGATAATTAATTTTATTGCTTTAATGGTTTCAATATATTCAATTGAATATATGAAACAGTACACTGATAAAGCCAAGTACTATATCCTCTTTCTTCTTATGATCGCCGGATTAAACGGGGTAGTTCTTTCCGGTGATTTGTTTAATATGTTCGTTTTTCTTGAAATAAGTGCTATTGCTTCTTATTCACTTGTAGCTTTTGGAATTGGCGCAGAAGAGCTGGAGGCATCTTTTAAATATCAGGTTCTCGGAGGGACAGCATCTGCTTTTATTCTCTTTGCAATTGCAATTGTGTACAGAATAACAGGCACGCTTAATATGGCTGATGTTTCTAAAGTTATTTCAACTACAGGTTTGAATTCAGCAGTTATGTTTTCAGCTTTGCTCTTTTTTGCAGGATTTTCTTTAAAAGCAGCACTTGTACCATTTCATGCATGGCTTCCTGATGCACATCCTTCGGCTCCTGCTCCTATATCAGCAATGTTGTCAGGCGTTGTGATAAAAGTTCTTGGAATTTATGCTTTAATAAGAGTTTTCTTCAATATTTATGGTATAGGCACATTTAATTCCATTTTATCCATGATGCTTATCTTCGGGTTGATTTCTATGGTATTCGGAGGAATTCTTGCAGTAGGTCAGAAAGATTTGAAGAGAATGTTCGCTTATTCGTCAATAAGCCAGATAGGCTATATAATTTTTGCCCTTGGCCTTGGTACAAAGCTCGGTTATTTTGCAGCAGTATTTCACCTGATTAACCATGCTGCTTTTAAATCTCTTTTATTCCTTGATTCCGGCGCGATTGTTTACAGAACCGAAACCAGGGATCTTGAGAAAATGGGAGGACTTTCTCAGGT
>QNDG01000176.1 GCA_003645915.1 Candidatus Zhuqueibacterota bacterium
AATTCTTTTTATTTCATTGATTCTGATTGCTGTGGAATTAAAGGGACAAAAACTCTATTACGGAGAGCCGGTTACAATTACTGCATCAAGGCTTCAGAGCTCTTTTGCAGACGGATACAGGGAAACATATATTATCACTGAAGAGCAGATAAAATCAATGCCTGTTAATTCCATTGCAGAGATTCTCTCTGTTGCAGCTCCGTTAAACATCAGAACAAGGGGAACAGGCGGGTCTCAGTCGGATATTTCAATCAGAGGTTCATCTTTTGAGCAGGTTGTAATACTTGTTGACGGCATCAGAATGAACAATCCGCAGACAGGGCATCACAATCTTGATATACCTGTTTCTGTTTCAGACATAAAAAGCATTGAGATCCTTCCCGGACACGCTTCCTCAATTTACGGAGCAGATGCTTACGGTGGCGTTATAAACATAATAACAAAATCAGGTTCTTTGACAGGGACAAATTTCTTTGTTGATTTCGGTTCATTCAATTCTGTAAATACAGGAATTAAAACAGGTTTCTCAACAGGACATGTAAGACACTCATTTTCATATCAGAAAAACAGTTCTCATGGACATACATATGATACTGATTATAACAATCAGTTTCTGAACTACACTTCTTCCGTTACATCAAATAAAAGCAGAATTGCACTGTTTGCAGGGCTTT
This sequence comes from Candidatus Zhuqueibacterota bacterium, assembly GCA_003645915.1. Taxonomy (GTDB): domain Bacteria; phylum Zhuqueibacterota; class QNDG01; order QNDG01; family QNDG01; genus QNDG01. Next base: position 675 of record QNDG01000176.1, read on the forward strand.
CCGGAAAAAATTTCGGAGCAGCAAATTTTTATGCTCCGTTTCCTTCAAGAGAAAAAACATCATCCCTGTTTTCAAAAATTGAATTTACCCGTGTTATAAACCCTCAGATAAACTTATCTGCACAGGCTTATGCAAGAAAACATAATGATCACTTTGTTCTGGATCAATCACGACCTGAGTGGTATGTTAATGATCATAAAACATATGTTTACGGTTTAAACTTTCAGATAAATTTCAAAGGCAGGAAAAGTGAACTGGCGCTTGGTTCAGCTTTGATTTATGAGCGTCTTGTAAGTTCTTCTCTGAACAATCACAGTCAGATAAGAAGCTCGGTATTTGCAGAATCAGGTTTCAAACTCGGTTATATGACATCTGTTAATACAGGGATCAGATTTGATTTTCAGGACTTATTGGGACTGGAGACCAATCCCACAATAAGCATAAAACATTCAATTTCAAAAAGCATAGATTTCAGAGCATCATCAGGCCGAATATTCCGAACACCCACTTTTACAGAGCTCTACTACTCATCTCCTGTAAATCGGGGTGATGCCAATCTTGAGCCGGAGACAGGCTGGTCCTTTGAAACAGGATTTGATATTTATCCTGCTGAGGGTTCAAAAATATTGTTCACTTTTTTTACAAGAAAGGAACAAAACAGAATTGACTGGATCAGATATAAAGACAACGATGTCTGGAATGCTGTAAACAAAGGAGCAGCCCGGGTAAACGGATTTTCACTTATTCTGGACAACAGAATTTCAGATAAAACCAAGTTAAAATTAATGTACCAGCGGCTTTTCAGAAAGGATATTAAAGCGAGTGACTATATTTCCAAATATGACATTACTGTTCCGGATCATAATATTACTGCTTCATTTAACAGAGAATTTTCTGAAAAATTTTTCAATACAACTACAATTCACATGAATATTAATCCTGAACTTGACAACTATCTTCTTGTTGATTCGAAATTCACAGTAAAAATAAAAAAACAGAATCTGTACATAATATTTAAGAATCTGCTGAATGAAAAATATCAGATGATTCCCGGTGTAATTATGCCTCAAAGGAGTATTTACGCCGGTTTTTCTTACTCACTATAGTTCTATTCCTTTTTCTAATCCCACCGTTTAGTTCAATAAAAAGGGCCTTAATTTAAGGCCCTTTCTTTTATAATTCCAAGTCAAATATTTTTTACAAACAAATCTGTGACTCAACGCTGGTTATGAATATAAATAACCCCCCTGTTCTCATGTCCGTTCATTTTTATTATTACCGGCTTGTCCAGATGTAAAAGTTTTACAAACTCTGTTTCCTTCTCCGTTTTGACTGAATTAAGCCATTTCCAGTCAATAAAATCATTCTCATTAGTATCCTGCACTGTAAAATATCCTACCGCAAAGGAAACCAGATTGTCAAAAAAATGTGACCCCTGAGACGGAGTAACTGAAAAGCCCTTAAAATTGGATTCTACAATTGCTCTTGCGCCGGATATGTTCTCCCATCTCACTGGTATTCCCAGCCATGGATCCATTGAACCCCATCTGCCCACACCAATTAATACGTAAGGTCTGCCTTGTTCGGTAAGTTCACTGTTTAGTCTTGTTATTGCTTCAGCTGCAGATATACTTTTTGATCTGTCAAAATTCTCCCTGTCCACAAAAACAATATCATAAACATCATCAATAATTCCATTGCCAAACACCTTATCCGACCGGCATATCAATGTGGAAGAATCTTCAATATCAGTATCAAGCACCTCAGCCTCTCTGTTCATCACCATGGGCCGTATCTGTACAATTCCGAACTCCCTTCTTCCCTTTGGATCCCCTGTTATATTTACTGCAAACTCAATTTCCACAGGGGTTGCCATACTCCATGTCCCAAGCCCCAGAAACATTTCAACAATTCCTGTCAAAGGAAACAGATCATTTTTTAACACAGGAGCAAAAGTAACAACAGGATATCCGTCAGGCCCCAATCCGTCATACAATCTGTCATTCTCCGGAGAATATGTGGAAGCAACACTGTACAACACACCATCATCTGCTGCATCCTTAAGTGAAAAACTTTTTACAAATTCATCACTCTTGTCTGCTCCGATACTTGTATTTCCACTTAAATCCAGTGCAAAAAAATCATTCTGACTGTTTTTTAAAGCAAGCGCTGTTGATGAGAATTGAATAATCTTGTCCGGATACTTAGGGCTGAATCTCACTGAACGCCCCCCTTCAACAACCATCTTGCCCAATCCGAGTGAAATTGAAATAATACCGTCTTCAGGTTTCTGCGGTTCAACAGGGTAAAAATTATGAGATTGTGCTGTTCCGGAAAAAGTCGGATAAAATCTGTCTCCGTAAGTTTTGCCGCATAAGGTCTGCACAATAATTGCCATTTTCTCTTCTTCTAATCTGAATGAGGTTGCTTTTAAATATTCTCTTGAGCTCTGATAGAATGTTGATGCATAAACTTTCTTAATTGTAATGATCAAATCTTTAAGTCTTTCATCCAGATCTTTATTGGCATTTGGCAGCATATAGGTCTCATATACACCCGCAAACGGATGATTATGAGAATCTTCAAGCATGCTTGAAGATCTTACTGCAATAGGCTTTTTAACAAGTTTTAAAAATTCTTTTAAAGCCAGTCTGGCTTCTTTATTAAAATATCTTGCCTTTAAAAATCTGCTCAAAATCTTTTCATCACTTGTTTCCGTTAAAGCAAATTCGCGCAATTTGTTTCTATCCAGAAAATCATCAAAAACATCTGTTGCCAGGACCAGCGCAGAAGGGATAAATATTTTAATCCCTTTAAACTGTGTTCCAATATTAAAATTAACCATCAGCTTATTTAAAAAACTAAGCCCTCTCGCCTTTCCGCCCAAAGACCCGCTTCCTACTCTTGCTATACTCGTTTCAATATCAAAATTATCAGGATTAAACTCAGTTATCATTCCCCGCCGTCTCAGCCTTCTGTACTCTCTTAATGTTCTTCGTAAATGCTTTCTTGTGGCTTCCTGACTGAGAAAATCAGATACTTTTCTCGGTCTCAGCTTATGTGCAAGCCAGAATTCTGTTCTGGCCTTCAACCAGTTTGAAAAATGATTTCTTTCCGCATGATAAACAAAACTCTCTATAGGGATCTCTTTCAGTTTTTTTTCAAGAGATATGAGATCGCTTGCACGATCAATTTCCCTGCCGTCAGGCATTCTGAAAATAAAATCCCCGAACCCGAGTTTTTCTGTCATAAACTTACGCAGATCCTGAAGAACAGTCGGCGATTCTTTAAGAAGAAAATCACAACCTTCATTAATTGCTTTGTCTCTGTTTTTTTCGCAGGAAGAGTGAAGCAGTACAGGGACATCAGGTGTGTCTTTCAACACCTCCTTTGCAAATATCAATCCTGCGTTAGGATTCTTGTTTCCGCTCATAGGAAATTCAAAATCGGAAATTATCCCGAGTATTGTTTCCCTGTAATGCTGATAATAAAATCTTGCCTCTTCATATGTTGTACATAAGAGAATTTTGGGTCTTGCTCTCTGTCTTAAATTTTTATGAGAAATGTTTATACCTTCCTTAATCAATCTCTGTGACTGATTCATTACTTCCACATAAATAGTAGGCAGAAAGACTGAGTAGTATCTGATATTATCTTCTATGAAAATTATAGACTGAACGCCCATGATTCTCGTATCGTGTTCCACATTGTACTTGTCTTCCATGCTTTTTATTATTGCAAGGAGTAGCCGGAAATTACCGAGCCAGACAAATACTTCATCAAAAAGTTTAGCTTCCCCTCTTTTAATAATGTCCGCAAGTTCCCTGTTTTCAGATGCTAAAAGCACAATAGGAACCTTCAGATTGAGTTCCCTGACTTTTCTGGCAAATTCAGCAGGCCTGACATCCTCTATGTGAAGTGTAACTATTACAAGATCGTACCTTCGTTCTTTTGTAAGATGCTCAATTGCTTCTTCAGAACTGGAAACCCTGGTCAGCTCCGGAGTATGGCTTAAATTCAGGCCCTGATATTCACCCCTTAAAAGTTCGTAAATTCTTCCGTCCTCTTCAAAAACATAAAAATCATACAGGCTTGAAACAACCAGAACATCCCTTATTCTGTATCTCATCAGATTCTGGAAATCGTCAAATCTTGATCCAAAACCCTTCTGCAGCCAGTCTCTTTCCTTTGAAATTTTATAAAGTTTCTTCATCAGCACCGCCCTTTATCACTTTGATGAGGTTCAGAATAAAATTAACAAGTTATTACAACTG
>QNDG01000177.1 GCA_003645915.1 Candidatus Zhuqueibacterota bacterium
GAAAGCGAGCTTTTCGGGCACGAAAAAGGAGCATTTACAGGAGCAATCAAGCAGAAAAGAGGAAGATTTGAACTGGCAGACCAGGGCACGCTTTTTCTCGATGAAATCGGAGATCTTCCTCCTGAAACCCAGGTTAAACTTTTAAGGGTTCTGCAGGAAAAGGAATTTGAACGGGTAGGCGGAGAACGTACAATAAAAATTGACGTAAGAATTATTGCGGCCACAAATAGTGATCTGATGGAAAAAGTAAAAAACGGCCTGTTCAGAGAGGATCTTTATTACAGATTGAACATACTTCCCATAGTGCTGCCTCCTTTGAGAGACAGAAAACAAGACATCCCCCTTCTGGTTCGTCATTTTATAAAGAAAACCGGAGCAGAAATAGGCAGACACAATATTCAGATCAGTGATAAGGCAATGCAGGTTCTTATCAATTATTCATGGCCAGGCAATGTCAGAGAGCTGCAGAATATAATTGAGCGGGCACTTGTACTTTGCGAAACCAGCAGGATTACAGTTGATGATCTTTTTTTCATGTCAGACTCGCAGCAAAAACAGAATGTTTTTTCGGAAAGTTTAAATCTTGAAGACAATTTAAAAAAACTGGAAACAGATCTTATAAAAAAAGCTATGGAGAACGCCGGAGGTGTAAAAGCAAAAGCTGCCAGACTTTTGGGAATAAAAGAAAGCACTCTTTACTACAAGCTTGATAAACTTAATATTAACAGACATTAAGGCGCTTAAATGAACAATATACGTAACAAAATAATAGTGTCTCTCGCTCTACTTTTTTTAATAAGACATCCTGTTTATGCACAAAAAGACAATATAGATTTGACCCGTCTTAAAATCATAAAAATACAGGCAAAAATTGATTCCACGGTAAACGAACAGAATATGCTCTTAGACAGTGCGGAAGTGATAACTTTTAAGATAAAATCTCTGTCAGGAAAAGAACAGGGCAGAAAAGAGCACAAAAAACTTGAACAACTGCTGAATAAATCCATCAGCATGAGAAAAAGAGAGGAACATCTGAATATTTTTCTGGATAAACTGCGTTCTGAACTTTACCTTTTGTATAACAAGCTTTCCGACCTCATAAGCGACAGAATTGACTCTCTTGTTTTTGCCGTCGAAAAAAACAGCGATTCGGATAAAGCAGTGTCAGAAGAGCTTTCGGCTCTCCTCGCTGAAAAACACAGGATTGATTTGGCTCTTTACAGAAAAAATGTTAAGGGCATTACGCCTGTAAAAATAGCGCCCAATTCGTGGGATACGCCTTCGAGTCTCAGGCTTAAAAGCAGCATGCTTCTTGACAGAGTTGAGAACTTAGAAAAGCAAAAAAATGAACTTGCAAAGCTTGCAAAAAACCTTAAACAGGAAATGAAAATCAGGCAGCGTATAACCGAACTAAGCATTGATCTGACACTTTTTGATGAAAACGAAGAGAGAACTCTGTCACAAAAACCATTACTCTCCGGTACAAGAGCTCTCAATTCCGAACTCTCATATGATAATAAAAATCCCGATTTAAAACAGATAACTCTGTTTGAAGATTCTCCTCTAAAATTAAATAAACTCTCAACCTCCCCCAAATCACTTAAGAAATTTATTAAGGATATGGAAAATTATATCAATAAAATTACTAAGATACAGGACAGTCTGAAAACAGAAGCACATCATTTTAACCAGCTTGCTGAAAAACGGAAACAAAATGCCGGGAAATAATCAGTTTAAAAACTTGACTTTTTCATACTTCTTAATTTTCAGCTTAAATCTTTTATTTGTATGCGGAATTTATGCTCAATCCGGGAGTATTTCTTTTATTGAGTTTTTTTCCGGTACAGACACAAATGTTTTAAGAGACACAACAGGCCGGAGCGCAGATAATACATATCAGGTTTTCTTCCACAGAAGATCATCTTTTAACACAGCTTTTAAAATTTACGGGGCATACTCTCTGTCCGGAGGTATGAGTCTGTACACCAGATTCAGCTCTGAAAACAGAGCCTCATTTAACAGCGCAGTAAACCTTCGTTTGCCGGTAACCCGGATTTCTGTTATAAATTTTGATGGTACTGCGAAATTTAAATACTACTTTAACGGAATAAATTATCAGCTCTTTAACTCTCATCAGGGAATAATTTTAACTCCGAAGCCCGGTTTTGTATTACAGTTTTATGCGGATCTGATAAAGTTCAATATGCCCGATGATCCGGATTTCTCCTACACATGCGCAGGAGCAGGCGGCTCTTTTACATACAAATTCTCAGGCAGTCTCTCCTTGTCTGTAAGATCCTTTGCCGCAAAAAGAGTTTTCTTAAGAGATGCGTTTGACTATACGAAAAATCCGGATACTTCGGATAATTGGATAAGAAAATCATTCCGGCAGAATGACAACATATACTCAGTATCCCTGAACCTGCAGGCCTTCTCAGTAGTGTTTATTGATGCAGACATAAGTTTTGACACAAACCTGTCAAACAGCTTCGGTTATTCTTACAGAAGACCTAAATTCTCTTTTACAATTGCCCGGGCAATAACAGAAAACATTACATTAACAATTAAAGGAGCAGTTCAGAAAAAATCATACACAGAAAAAGTTGCACCGATACTAATGATCAGACCAAAAACTGATTTTGAGGAGAACAGTTTTATTATCGGTGATCTGGCAAGAGATTTCGGAGAAAAAAACAGCATAAAAATCCGTTTTGCATTTTATAAAAACGAATCCCCCTTTAGAGAAAGGAACTATAAAAAAACAGTGTTTACTGTCGGATATTCTCACAGATTCTGAAACATAACTGTTATATTTTTGCCTCACCTTAAATGACAACTTAAAAACACATTCATTTTATTTTAGAGAACCTGATCCGTGCTCTTGTATGTACTACACGGGAACAAAATATATTGGAAAATAACCCTCAGATTTCTGAGGATTCATCAGATTTTTGAGGATTTTTATATCTGTTTTTCAAAATCTGTTTATTTTTATGCATGAAAATCGTTATTTTCTATGGCACAATACTTGTATCCTCTATCTTCAAAAGCAAACCATATTTCGGAGGGAAAAATGAAAAAACACTTTTTGATTTCTGCAATTCTGATTATATGTTCCGTTAATCTTCGTGCCCAATATTTTGGCGAAGTTGTTATGGAAAAAAGTTTTGAGCAGAATAAATTCTTTTTCCGTCCTGTCTATGTTAACCCCTTTGGAATAGGCAATTTCGGTTCATCTCTTCCGGGAATTGCTGACAATCCTCTTTTAAACTTATACATTAATCCGGCTTCAATTGTTAGTGATACACTTTTAAACGGATACGGATATATTAATTTCAGAAATAACAGGCAGAAAAACAGCCGCGGGCCTTATGTTATGAATTTCAGAAGCTACACGGATTACTATATTCCTTATCCATGGTATTGGGTGGAATCCAGAAGAGAAACAGAACCAATTATTTCTCTGGCATATTTCAGCAAACTATTCAGTATAAACAATAATCCTGTAATTTTTGGTTTTACATATCAGTCAATATTTATTGACGAGGATTTTTATGAAATTCCTCAGGGTGTGTACAGATCCCTTGTAGGCTACGATTTTGCAGGGAATAAATCAGCAGAAATTTCGGATATGAATGTGACTGACAGATACAGAGGCTCTGACAATATGCATCAGTCAGGCAATTTTGTATCTTTGTTTACAGGTTTCAGTCTCACCAATAAAATCAATCTGGGGTTTAAAGGCTCAGCAGTAATTTATAACAGAAACGGAAAATATGAGAACACTTATCAGTGGGATAACGGAATGTCGGATGATAATAAATCCAGAAACAGTTATCTTAATTCACGGAACCAGGACTACTCTCATTATGACATATCAGCAGGGATTGAAACAAAACTGTCGCAAAAAGTCTCCGGAGGCGCAGTTTTAGGATACTTGTGGGGAGATATTGATCAGGCCAGAAACTGGGCTAACAGCAGTCTGTACCAGAATGGCACAATAAATCAAGGCACAAGCTGGTATTATTATTTCAGCGACGGAAAAGGTATCGAAACCTGGAAACACAAAGGGAATACAATTTACGGTGGATTGAATTTTACTATTTTGTCTGAATCAGGCACAAAGTTCAACATTTTTTACAAACAGGAGAGGCAGAATATTAATATTGACCTTACAGGAGCCACAACAGACACATCTTACAGCAACAACCACAACGAAAGCAGTGACTGGACTTACTCCAGTGAATATATAAGCAATTTAAGTGATACAAGACAAGGCTCAGGAACATGGAAAGGAGTTCTGCATCACATTGGAGCAGGGTTTATATGGCCGGTTGACAGAAGAACAACATTGGGACTTGGTTTACATGCAAGATTCAGCACCAGGACGCTTTCAACAGAGGAGCAGGTTATTGCAGGAAGATTTCGGCAGGGTTACTGGGAATCAACAAATTCCGAAAACCAGTGGATCAGTGCTGTAAATGAGGACAAACTTCTTGAATGGGAATTTTCTTCAAAAATTTCCTCTCTTCAGATCCCTGTTTTTGCTAATTATAAAATTACAGATAAGATACTGCTTATTTTCGGAGTTACAAGAACCATGACAAGCTATAAAATTACAGATGTAACCACTGCATACCTGAAATACAGAACTATTAATGAAAATGGTAAAACAGACAAAAAAGAAAACTTCGGGGAAAGATACACGGAACCTGATGAAATAAGAAATACAGTGTCAACAAATCTTCTTTTCGGGGTCAGAATATCACCAAACAAATATTTTGACGTTCAGCTTCTCATGGTGCCGGATTATACTCAAACATACTATTCAACGGAATTAAAAGAGTTTCAATGGTGGATAGATTTTAACTTTTACCCTTTTAAAGGAGGCAAAAAATGAAAAAACTCTTTCCCCTTGCAGCCATATTTACAGTAGTACTTTTTTA
>QNDG01000178.1 GCA_003645915.1 Candidatus Zhuqueibacterota bacterium
AAGTTTTGCAACATGCTCCTGTCCGCCTCTTCTTTTTATGTAATTTTTATCAACAATAAATTCAAGTTCATCGGAATCAGGATTTTTATTGTGTACGGTTCTGTATTTGTTTATTGCAGATGCTCTGACTGCCTGGGAAAGGTTTTCATCAAGAGGTCTGTAGTAGTATGTTTTCTTTCCTGTGCTTGTTAAAATAACACTTTTTAAAACAACAGGAGATAAACAGATAAATTTCATTTCTTCTGAAAAATCGGGATCTGCCATAGATTCAACCTGATAAACATTTAACAAAACTTTATCAATTCTTATTATCTGATCTTCAAAAAGGCCTGTTACAAAATGCCGGACAAAATCATGCAGCATAGGGCTTGAAACAAACATCCATATTTCACACCCTTGTTCACATTTATATCCGAACCTGTTTTTACTGATTCTCCTGTTAAAAAACAGTTTTGAAAAAGTGAACAATTTTCTTAACCTGCCGTCAGGCCCCAAATACCCTTTTTGATGAAGAAATTCGGAATATGCACCGGAAGACCTTGACAGTATTCCGTATAAAGCGGAAGAAAGGTAATGCTGGTAATTGTACGGTATCACTGTAGCCGGGGTATTGACGCGAAGAGAAAGTTTGATTCTCATTTATTAAGCTTTCTTTTCAAATAAAATTCCCACGCAGGGATGTGTACTATACCCTGTAAATTCTCCTTGTCTCCCCTTTTTGCGGTAAGAAAATTTATGATTCTGATTCGGAAGTTATTGACTTATCAATACAATAGTATTCTAAATAAAATAATATAAAATGTCAAGATATTTTATCTGCATTTACATTATTTTACATTCTATTTTATTTTTTACTTGATTATTTTTAATTTCTATTTTAGATTAAAATATTACCGGTTAAATACATTTATATTTTCATCTGCATTACGGGGGGTGCGGCCTGTTATCAACAATCAGATCATTTCTTATAAGCAAGTTTTAAATAGTCTTACTTTTGCGGAAAACCAAAAACTTTTTTTACAGGAGAGTAATAATGGCCCTTTACAAACTTATTAAACCGGGAACAATCTTTTTATCTGCTTTTATCTGTTTTACGTCTACGGTAAGGGCAGATCCGGCACATCCGGATTCCCTGAAAAAAGAGCTGCATTACGGTTCTTTTACAAAACAGAGCATTTCTCTTTTTCCTTTCCGCGATTCCTATCAGAAATATTTCTCCCTGTTCAGCGGAGTTGCTGAACAGACCTACAGATGGGACAGGTGGGTTCACGTACGCGGAAGCAGACATGATCAGATAGGATATTCCATTGACGGCATTGATATACGGTCAGGGTTTACAGGAGAGCCTGTGTTCTTTGTTCTTCCCGAAGCTCTTAAATCAATGGGGCTTGATAAAGAACCCGGCGCTTGGGTATCCTCTTGTCCTGCTCTGTTTTATCAGCACATAAAAACAGGAACTGAAAAATTCGGGATTTCAATGTCTGCAGAATCTGACGGATTTACACCGCTGTACCAAAAGAAAATAGGAACATATTCTTACGGATTTAAAAATATTACGGGAACCGTAAGCGGCCCTGTTTTAACTGATAAAATCCGTTTTTTTGCTGCAGGCAGATTTCTGCACTTTGACGACCATTTCAGAAAATTCTGGGATGGATTTACATTTACAGCAGATAAATCCGTAATGAGAGAACCGGATTTTTATGATAATCCCCGTACATTCAAAGAGTTTTTCGGCACAGATACAATTCGAGTTAAGCCGGGGAATATACCTGCAGCCTGGTCGGATAAGTATGATCTGCAGGCAAAAATTTCCGCTGATTTTAATCCTCTTTATATTAATCTGATAGGACTGTACTCTGCTGAAAAAAAATCTATTAACAGGTATCCTGTAATGAACCTGTTTAACACCGGTAGAATCCCTCTTATAAAAAAGGAATCTTATCTTGTATCTATGCAGAATTTTTATAAACCTTCCCGATTTTTTAAAGGTTCGTTAAAAATAAATCTCTTTTCGGATTTTCTTCAGCAGGTTGATCCCTTATTCGGCGATAACTTTTTACTTTATGCTGACAGCGCGGCAATTGCACAAAAAGGCATAGATGTAAATTACCACGGAGAAGAACAAGGGTATTTTAAATCACCTTATAGTTTTTATACGTCTTTCGGTTTTATTTTTAATGTTCCGGGAGACGATATCACATTTTTCCAAAAACAGCAGGAAACAGGGCTTACTATAAACTTAGATGCTGAGCTGAAAAAAGGAGCGCATATTTTTAAAGCAGGAACAGGTTTTGATAAAAGAACAGTAAGAATCTATTCTGTCAAAGGTTATGACCGGAATATAAAATCCAATGTTGCAGGTCTGTGCAACTACATCTATTCGGAACATATTGACAAATCAACGGATATTTCCGGGGAAAAAGGTATTGGAATCAACCAATATGTAACAACATTCGGATACGACGGACTGGGGAATCCCACAGATAAAAGCTCAATGGCATTTGACGGGCCCCGCAGGCCTGTTACAATTTACGGATACATTGAAGACACTTTTAAAAAAGATATTGTGGAAATTTATACAGGCCTGCGTTTTGACAGATTCAGCACAAACGCTCTTGTTTTTCCGGATCCAAAAATGCCGCCTGAACCTATATGCAGACTGGGACGCTATTTTCAGAACGAGGATAAATTTACAAATGCCAAACCCCAAACTTTTTTTCAGCCCCGTATCAGAATGACAGTAACGCTTTCTTCTCAAATACAGATGCATGTCTCATGGGGAAAATACGCTCAGATACCGCAGTTTAAAAACATTTATGCCACCAGATATCAGTTGATGGACTATGTATATGACGGCTATCTGCATTTTAATGTACAGGGCCCCTATGCAGGAGCAGCAACCACAACACAGACAGAAGCAGGTATATCCTGTATGATTTCTTCCTGTTTTTCAGGTTCTGTAACAGCATTCAATCTGACATCTTCAAATCTTCTCGAATACGGACACCAGAACACACTGCTTCAGGAAGATTATCTGCAAAAGTATCCTGTTCTTAAAAACTCGGGGATTTTAAGCAGCAAAGGTCTTGAAATTTCAGGAACTTTTTACAAAAACGGTTTTTTATTAAAAGGTAATTATACGATTTCACAGGTAACAGGCACATCAACCTATCCTATGTCTGTCTGGTATGATAATGATTATTTTGAAACAAACCCCCACACTGCGATACTCCGTCCCTTGGAATACAACCAGCCCCGAATGCTCAATCTTCTCTGCTTATACAAATCGGGGCAAAACGCAGCCTTACCAGTAAGGAACATCACTGCATCACTCTTATTTCAGTACACCAGCGGGCACAGCTTTTACGTGTGGGACGGCTCTGTCTGCTCATGCTGTAACACTTCCGACCTCGGAGGACTGCTTCTCGATTATGACCCGAGGTGCAGAGGCAGCAGAGTTGCAGAAATTCTTACTCCTCCAGTATATACTTTTGATGCAAAAATTGAAAAATCTTTTTACATAAGCAGCATCAGAATGTCTGCATATATCTACGCCCACAACCTGTTTAACAGAAAAAATATTCTTCACGTTTACTGGCGTACCGGCTCTGCAGATTCCGACGGTTATCTGCAAAAATATCATTCCTTTTTAAAACAATATTACCCTGATGAATATTTTACGCTTTACAATATTGTTAATAACGGGCACAGGCAGCACTTTGCAAGAGCCCACGGAGGAGATCTGTACGGACATCCCCGTGAAATCCGGTTCGGAATAAGTTTTTCCGTAAATTGAAAATTTTTTATACGGAGATTATTATGAACAAAAAACCTTTATTTACCATAATTCTGTATGTAATCCTTATTTGTACGCCTGCTGCTTTTTGTGCAGCTCAAAATAAAATTAACAAATCCCAGCCTGCAGATGTTGACCCTGCTTTTCACAGCCTGATTTTTTCCAGTCAGGTCAGCTACTGGATATGGGCAGACTGCACAAGCGGCAAAAGACCTGAAAACCTGCCTGGTTTTGTGTATTATCCCGGATATTCAGGTTATTATGAACCTCTTTCCGGAGTACCCCTTGTTTACACGGACGGAATTCTGTGGGGAGGCAAGGTTTATGATAATAAAAAGCCTGAACTGAGGGTAAGCGGAAGCGTCTATTTTGCAGGACTTCAGCCCGGTATAATTCAAAACGGTACATCAGTAAACCCTGCTGCAGACCGTAACATCTGGACAACTTTGGAAAGATATTATACGCCAAACACCATAAACATGATGGCACAGATAATATACAACAAATCAGAAAATGAAGTAAATGACCATCCCGAACTAACAGATCCTTTTCTGATCAAAGCTTATGATTCGGAATCGTGGCCCTGGCAGTACGGCGCTCCTTTTACGGATAATATAATAAAAAACAATATTTTTGATCCGGGAGAAACTGCCGGCATAAAAGGTTCTGAAATGACAGTATGGACTGTGAGCAATGACCTTGATTCCGCTCTGTGCATGCAGGAGTTTAAATGCCCTTCAACAGGCATGGAAATACAGCAGACAGCATGGATTTACAACATAGGCTCTTATCTTCTCCTGCACAATATCATTTTTAAAAGATACAGATTTATCTACAAAGGCACAAAAGATACGCCGGATTCCGCAAGAATTGACAGCATGTACATAACAATATTCTGCGATCCGGATATTGGAGAATACTCAAATGACTGTGCAGGATGCGATACTTCTCTGAACATGATGTTTGCATACAATGCGGATCCTTCAGAACCTGTGTTCGACAAGTTTGATATTGCACCAATGAGCATAGGTTATACACTTGTTCAGGGGCCTGTTGTAAACACAGGTAACCCTTCTGACCGCGCGATGTTCTGCGGCAGAGAAATCTCCGGATATAAGAATCTTGAAATATCGGCGTTTAATT